>JAPKEL010000055.1 GCA_028822065.1 Woeseiaceae bacterium
GTGACTTTAAATTTTTCATTCATCTTAAAGTCTAAGGCGCCTATGACACTCGCCTTAAAATCCTCACTCGAATCGAGAGAAGGTTGATAGTATACCGTTAAATTAAAATCCATTTTCTCAGAAATTTCATAATCATCATGAAAGTAACTGGCTAATCGCTCTGTGCGGGTTTTTAGTTGATTCATGTCTTCTTCATTTTCTGTCAATATACCCAGTCCCAATCGCGCATGATCATTAATTGTGATACGAGCTCCTGCCCCCATTACATCTCTTTGTAGATAACGCCTAAACGGATTCTTACCAAGCTGAACGAACATCTCTAGATCATAAATTGACTCATTCTTAAGTACAAATCTGGCATGCGCCATGGCGGCGTCATCCCATTTTACTTTATTGTTTTTACTTTCGTCTTTTTTAAGGATCAAGAATGAATCATAGCGATCGGTATTGTTATCAAAACGAATCTGCGCAGAAATTGAATCTTGTATCTTGTTGCCGCGTGAAGCACTTAATGCCAACGAGACCGACGTATAGAATCCAATCTCACCTTCACGACGCATGTCTTCTATATTAACAATCGCCTCAGCGATCAATAACCGAGGTGCTATCAACAACAATATCGAGAAAATCCAAATTCGATAATTTTTAATCATTTTATATTCCATTCAAAAAGATTATTTTGTGTATTTAGCATTTCCTAAGTTGAAAACTGATAAAACCTGTTAAAAAACTCGCGAATAAGGAGAAAGATGCTGGCACAGAAACGCCCATAATCACAAGCACTCCACCCATGATAAAATTCGTAAAATGCATTAATGATGCCAATGCTAAAATCACTGATGCTATTTTCAAAATCGCTGCTTTACTCATAAAATCCTCTTTTCTTGATAATAGATACAGTATCCTATAAAAAATGCATCAAAATCAAACATATATATAAAAATTATCCAGTTACAAGCATCTATTTCAGAGCAGAAATAGTCGGTTTAAGTGTCATCATTTGTCAGGAAATCAATGACTTCAAGGACTAATGACCTCTGATTTTCGCAATGGCAACGACAAGATCATAAAAAATAACACGGACATTAAGGCACCACTGATAAAATACAGATAATAAAATTCACCGGTTAAGGTATAACTTCTGGCCACCAAAAACACCACCAATGGGCCAATCGAGAATGAAAGAATAAATTTAATTCCATAAACCATACTTTGATATTCCGCCGGTGCAAAACGTGCCAGTAAAATATTCTCCGCAGGTAGAATACTCGAATTAAACGCCACAATCACCAATGCAAGAGCAATCAAAAAAGTGTGATCCATACCCGCAAAAATAAATAGCAACAGACCTTGCACTAACATGCCATAAGCATAGATCAGTTTTACGGAATAGCGATCTGCTGCGATTCCACCCACATAATTCATAAGCCCACTAATGACATAAATACTGGAGACCACCATGCCAATTTTTGCTGTATCGAGGCTCAATAATTCGGTCAAGCGAATATCGATGACTTTAGGTAAGGAAGTTTGTAAGACTTGGAACGTGAAACCGACACAGGTAATACTGATGAGCATAATAATTATAATTTTAAAGTAATCACCTTGTTGAGGATTTTCAGAAAACTTAGTGGTGTGAGTATTGTCCAATTGAATTGTATCTGTGTAGATATGCCAGCTTAAAAAAATACCCAACAATACAGATAATACGCCGGGCAAGATAAATGCTGTCTGCCAACCATAATGATCTACCAAAAAACCAGAAGAAAGCGCGCCAATACCAATACCTACTCCACCAAAGATGTTATTAAAACCGAGTGCCCTACCGGTATTTTCAGACATATTAACTACCCAAGAAATACCAGCAGGATGGTAGATAGAGCAGAATAATCCCAATATCGATAAATTTATCATCAAAGAAAATTTGCTATCACTGAAGCCACAAAAAATTGAAGCTAGTCCTAAACCAAGAAACATGATGGCAATCATACCAGTGCGACTCCATCGGTCACTTAGCCAACCAGCTGGAATAGAACCCAACCCAACCAACAACGATCCCACAAACCACAAATCAATTAATTCAGCATAAGAAAACTGCCAGTCATCCTCGATACCCAGCACGATGACGAAATAAATTGCCGCGAACATATGCATAAATAAGTGTCCTGTTGCGGCATAGAATGTGGCTAGTTTAGTTTGCATGGCAGTAACGTGATTTTATTTCAAACAAAATTTTTGATTGAATAGTCTTCAAGTACGTTCCTTTGCTAGGATAGAAATAACTTAATAAGAAAATTATAGACTAGGTTTATTCTAGAGCACTACTTTTTTAAATACAGAATAGGATACAGAACATGCTTTATAACAATATACTCGAGACAATTGGCAATACACCCATTATCAAAATTAATAATATTAGCCCTAAGAATCAAACTATCTATGCGAAATGCGAGTCATTTAATCCGCTCTCTTCTGTCAAAGATCGTCTTGCCATTGCCATTATCACTGAGGCAGAAAAGAGTGGTGCACTCAAACCAGGTCAAACCGTCATTGAGGCCACCTCAGGCAATACTGGCATTGCTTTAGCGATGGTTTGTGCGGCCAAAGGCTATCCTTTTGTGGCCACCATGGTGGAGACATTTTCCATTGAGAGAAGACGCATCATGAAAGCCTTAGGAGCAAAAGTTATCCTTACGCCTGCCGCTGAAAGAGGTTCAGGAATGGTCAGACGTGCAGAAGAATTAGCACAAGAATACCATTGGTTTCTGGCTTCACAATTCGAAAATCCAGCTAATCCTGAATACCATAGAAATACTACGGCACCAGAAATTCTCCGCGATTTTGCCGGCCAATCATTGGATTATTTTGTTAGTGGGTGGGGTACAGGTGGCACCATCACCGGAACAGGAGAGGTACTAAAAGCAGCTAGACCTGAGATCAAAATAATAGGAACCGAACCTGAGAATGCTTGTTTACTTGCTGGGGCTGAATGGCAACCTCATAAAATTCAAGGCTGGACTCCTGATTTTATTCCAGAAGTCTTAAATTCAAATATTATTGATGAGCTTATTCCAGTTAATGATGAAGCTTCTATTGCTACTGCCATAAGGCTGGCTAAAGAAGAAGGGATCTTCTGTGGTATTTCTGCTGGTGCTACCATGTTAGCAGCCTTAATCGTCGCTGAAAAAGCGCCTTTACATAGTACTTTTTGTGTCATGCTACCTGATACTGGTGAACGTTATCTATCGACTCCATTATTTGAAGGCATCACCGAAGAGAGTGATGATGCTTGGCTAGCGACTCAGTAATAATTAATTAATCAATAAGAAAGGATTCACTTGTCTGCACCATTTGCCATTATCTCACTTGATTCAGAAAAAACGAACGCCGAAGTATTTGCACAACAATTAGGCAGTAATTTTCTACAATGGGGATTTTGTGGCATTCAAGACCATCGCATTGACTTGAATCTGATTGACAATGTAATGGAACTCTTCGAGGAATTTTTCGCCCTGCCATTAACCACAAAAATGCAATATTTTGATACGAAACTCAAAGGCGCTCGTGGTTATACTCCAACTAGAATTGAAACACCCAAAGGTAGTAATTTTGCTGATCTTAAAGAATTTTGGCATGTTGGGCGTGAATTAGAATCAACGCACCCTTTTTCTAAGTGGATGCATAAAAATTTTGACGTAACAGAGATTAGAGTATTCAAAGAGAGTACCAATGCACTCTTCGATCAATTTGATCTCTTAGGGCAATCATTGCTTGCTGCAATTGCGATATTTTTAGATCTCGATAAACATTACTTTGTAAAGCATGCCGGATTAGGGAATAGTATTATGCGTGCCATTCACTATCCCCCAATTCAACAAGAGGATCATGCAGAGAGAGCGGGAGCACATGAAGACATCAACTTGATCACTCTCTTATTGGGCGGCCATCAAAGTGGCTTAGAGTTACTAACCAAAACCGGTAAGTGGGAAAAAATTCAAGTCGATCGAGAAGTTGTTATTTGTAATATTGGCGATATGCTACAGCGCTTTACCAATCACTATTTACCCTCTACCACACACCGTGTATCGTCATCGGCTTCTGCCGCCAGAACATCACGTTATTCAATTCCCTTTTTTGTTCACCCTAATCCTGATTGGAATATTAAAACATTGACTAATTGTATCTCCGTAACACATCCCGATTGTTATCCTGAGAGTATTCTGGCAGAAGATTATCTTGAACTAAGATTAAAAGAAATTAAACTCGCTTAAACATCAAAAAAGAGAGCCTCATGCGTGCAAACCTAAAAGTATTTTATTCTATTATTATCACTCTACTATTTTTCTTGCCCGCAACATTAATTGCAGAATTATTACCACAAGCAACGTTATTTGAATTTACAAAATCGGGTCATTTAGCTCATATGGAAGAAGAGAAAAGATTCAATCGCATTCTCTTTGAAGAAATTCTTAAATAAGAATTCGTCCCGAACTAATTAATGAGGTCATCGATTTCAAGCACTCGATATTTTTCGATCAGTGAAAATAATATTGCTACGGATTCAACATCAAGCTCACCTTTGTAATTGGTTGAACGGTAATGAAGCTGCATGGCACGTAATGCATATCTTGTTTGTTCATCAAACTCACCAGTCTCTTCGACCGAATAACCTAAAACGCTTAAGGCCTGTTGAATGACTGGAATTTCTGGCAATTGAAAAGCAAAGATTTTCATATGTTTCTCGAAATCTTCCTCATCATACCAAGCGCCAATGCCTGCATCATAGAGTTCGTGCCAAGGAAAATAGGGGCCAGGATCGGATTTCCTCTCAGGCGCAATATCGGCATGGCTCACGATATCAATAGGGTTTATTTCAGGGTGACGCGCGAGAATATCTTGCAATAATACAATTAATAGTGCGATTTGATTCTTAGGGTAAGGTAAAAATTGACACTCAAGAAAATCAATTGTCGGTGTGTTAGTTATATCGGCATGTTCAGTACAAGAAAATTCATTCACTATCTCAATGCCAATCGAACGATCGTTCAAAGAGACCTCATCACCCCAGTTACTTTTACCAGCATGCCAAGCACGCCCTCCTTCAGGAACCAAGCGATAGACTGCAAGATCATTCCTATCGTAACTTTCATCATCAAGATGCGGTATCAAATAATGTGAACTAACTGGATAATCAGATTGCTTTGTTAATGTATTGAGTGATTCATCAAAATTCTGAGATGTAGCATGCAAAACAATGTAATCAATACGGCTGTTGAGGTTTTCTGAAGGCACATCAATTAACTTATAAGGAGCACACCCCGTAAGCCAAATAGAAAATACTATTAAATAACGAATCGACATCATGAAATTCGAATTTATAATCCAAACCTAACGCCAACAGCAGTTGATAAACCAGAGAAATCATCATGACTCAAACCTACGCTATATCCCATATTTTTCATGGAGTGATTAATAAATTTAAAGCCAATATTATTATTAATCTTGCCATCCAAAGAATACTCTACCTTTTTAGTGATTGGATCAAGGTCCACCTCAGCCAACTTCGTACTCTCCAAGAAAAGATTGAACTCCCATCCTTGCGTATCTCCCATTTTCAACCCAGCTTGAGCGTATAGATCAGATCCAGTTTTCATTTGCTTGGTTGGGTTTTCGAGCTCCCATTGATTTACTCCAAGTTCTGCATAAACATCCATAATCCGAGCAAAATTAAAAGAATAACCGCTTTTTGAGACACTTTTAAAGATATCGGCGATGGAGGAATGATAACCAAGTGCTGCGATCTTTTTAGATTTTTGATAAACGGTATTATCAGATTTAACCTCCTCATCTCTTAACGAAGCTTTAACATAGAGTGAGGCAGGTAAGCCCAGAGAAATATCTCCAATATAACCAATGCCATTGGCATTGGTAGCAATTACATCTAGAAAAGTATAAGAAAACTTTTTATCTTGAGAAAAGACCAGAACAGGAAAGAATAAGAATAAGAATAACGTCAGTTTTTTCATTGCATGCCCTCTAATTTAGAAAACAATATTCAGTATCATTCGGAACATCTTAAACGATTTATAGAGCTAATGTTTTAATTATAACTCTATAAATAAAAGTGGCCACAAAAGTGGCCACAAATATCTTTATTACCGGTTATATAAAATCAAATTAATGCCAAAGCCATCATGATTAAACAAACCAGCGAACCTATCCAAAATAATGTCCTGACATGAGTAATACCTGCAGTATAAGTAGCCATGTATAACACTCTAAGAATCAACCAATACGTTGCAAGCGAAGTTACATCGACATCTTGAATTATCGATAATATTGCAACCGCCAAAAAGACGGGGTAACTTTCTTGGAAATTTGCAGCAGCACGCTTTGCTCTCTGAAACATAACCGATTCAGCAGCTGGATCGTCTCGATTGGAGACTAAATAGTCCAAATTCTTTAGATTAAACATCAATGGCCATAGCCATAAAGCTACCAGCGCCAAGACAAAAGAGTAAACAATTAGTTCGACCATTATATATCTCCTATTCAGTTAAATACTGATCCTATTAAACTCGTTCTCAACAAGAGAATCAAGTATAGCTGGAGGATTGAACTACCTTAAAAGGAAACTTAGATTGAACCTAGCTGAGTTTGAAGAATTGAAAAAATTATTTCACAATATGAAAAATTATTTGAGAGATAAAATTCATGCTGTTACAAATGTAACAAGTGTGACACATTAATTTTATTAATAAAGGAAAAATAATGAGAATATTAATCTTGCTAATAGGGCTTAGTTTTTCAGCCTTAGGTACAGCACAAACTTATCAATACGAACCTGTTGTCAATAAAGCAGAGTATTGGGTGAGTAAATTCGCCGCCGGAAAAGATATGAATGACCTGCTTGACTGGAGTAAAGATTACCTCAAATTTACCGAAGGTAAAGCAGCATTCGCAAACGTCAACAGCTCAATAATGACTCCTTACTATACCGGTGATGTCAATGCTGTGGATTTTGTTTGGTTGGATATATACCCTAACTCCACAGATCAATATGCCGCCCTAGAGGAATTAGTAACTAATGGTGCCGCTACAAGTGCAAAATGGCCAGGGAATAATGTCAGGGTCATCAGTTCATGGCAATGGCAAATTTCAGATTCACCGATCGGTGATGACGCTTATGGAATGGTTCACTATCAAGATTGCTCGCTCAAAGAAAACGTTACCTTAAGAGATGCATTTGATGCCTATAAGAATTTTGCAGCACAGGCAAAAGCAGCGGGCGATACCATGGGTCGAAAAATGATTTTTTCTGAAAGCGGAAGTAACCCAAGCTTTGATTATGTCTATACTCTTTGGAATAGTTCAATCAGTAAGTATGGTGCAGATTCTGATACCTATGTCAGTCAGTTAATGGGTACCGCCGAAGACAAAGTACTCGATGATATTTCGACCTGTGTTAATGGAAGAACATATACTTCGATACCTGTGTCCCAACCATAATATTAGGAAATTTATCTATAACTAAATGTTA
>JAPKEL010000056.1 GCA_028822065.1 Woeseiaceae bacterium
TGAAAATGAAGTTGTTTTGATGGCGAATATGCTAAAAAATGAATTATCAAGTGGTGCCATTGGTTTATCTACAGGTCTTGAGTATGACCCAGGAATATATTCAAACCGATCAGAGGTCATTACTTTAGCTCAAGTCACGGCTGATGCTGGTGGACGATATATCAGTCATATAAGAAGTGAAGATCGATGGTTCGAAGATGCTATTGATGAAATCATTGAAATTGGTCGTAGTACCAAGATGCCAGTACAAATATCACATTTTAAGCTGGCACAGAAAAATTTATGGTATCAAGCGGCAAGAATTTTGAAAAAATTAGATCAAGCGGTAAAAGAGGGGGTAAATATTACAGCTGATCTTTATCCCTACGAATACTGGCAATCCAACATGATGGTTTTATTACCCGAGCGAGATCCTACAGATCGAAATGCTGTAGCTTTCGTGCTTGATCAAATTGCACCACCCGAAGGAATTTGGCTAACAAGATTTGATCCTGAACCAAATTATGTTGGAAAAACTATCGTTGAAATTGCTAAAGAACGTAAAACGGACTCGATAACTACATTTATGCAGCTTGCACAAGAATCACAGCTCATGAAAGAAGGATCGGATATGATTATTGGTACTAGTATGGTTGAGGATGATATTCGAACGCTCCTTTTATGGGAACACACAAATGTTGGCAGTGATGGTGGGCTTGTTGATTTACATCCTCGAGGTATGGGTTCATTCACTAAAATCCTTGGTAAATATGTCAGAGAAGAAGGGCTAATGAGCCTAGAGATGGCAATACGAAAAATGACCGGGCTTGCTGCTGATCATATGGGATTTACCGATAGAGGGTACATACAAATAGGGCAAATGGCTGATTTGGTCCTATTTGACCCAAACATAGTTATTGACAACGCAACACCAGAATCCCCTGATGCCATCTCTGACGGTATATTTTCAGTTTGGGTAGCAGGTGAACAGGTCCTTTCAAATGGCGCTGTAACAAAAGCTAGACCTGGAAAATTTGTTAATTAAGAAATATTTAAATTTTTTTCATTTAAAGTGAAATAAATCTATTGCAATCAAAACTATCTTCAAAAAAGTCTCGATGATGTGTAGGCTATAAATATGTATTTTAGAAAACTAATTTCTTTGCCAATATTAATTCTTTTTGGTATTTTTAACGTCACCAATATTGGTGCTGAAGATTTAACCATCGCATACACGAACGCAAAAATCTTTACATCCAATGATCAAACGCCATGGGTTAATGCTGTAGTAGTCAAGAACGATAAAATTATCTATGTTGGTGACGATTTAGGTGCACTAACTTTTGTCAATCCGGACTCAAGAATAGTCGATCTCAAGGGTAAACTAGTACTCCCTGGTCTAACAGATGCTCATACACACCCAGGGATGGTTGCTGTATCCCATGACTTTCTTCAAATGGAGATTGCTCAAGAGCGGGACAGCTTAATGCAAAATATCACCGACATGATTGCAGTTAACTCTGAGCGTGAGTTTATATTGGGCGGTTATTGGGATAATGGCACGTTTGGTGAGTCTGGGCCGCACAAAGAAGATCTTGATAAAATCGAATCTGAGCGACCAGTCATTCTCTTTGACTACTGGGCGCATTCTATCTGGACAAACAGTCGGGCCCTTGAGGTTGTTGGAATCAATCGTGATACTCCGGATATTATTCCTGGGTTTTCTTTTTACCAACGTGATGAATCTGGCGATCTCACTGGGTGGATAACTGAATCGGCCATGTCAATTTTTGTTAATAATTTCTTATCAATTACACCTACCGTGGAAGATCAGCTGCATGACTTCCTGACTTACCTTCGTAATCTAGGGGTTACGACATTACTTGATGCAGGTAACTTTGGGATTGATGATGAAACTTATGCGGCATTGTCAAGGTTGGATAAAGCAGGGCGGCTTCCTATTCGTTATCATGGCAGTTTTACGCTTTTCCTACCACAAGACTATGAAACCGCAATAAATCAAGTTAAAACCCTTAATAAAAAATACGGAAGTGACCGCCTGCGAATCGACACATTAAAGATATTCCATGATGGCGTTATTGAGACGCGTACTGCTGATATGTTTGATGATTACCTTGATACTCCTGGAAATAGTGGTGATTCGCTATTCTCTGAAGAGCAATTACACGAGTTGATTATTGGGCTATCAGAAGAGCAGATAAACTTACATGTTCATTCGGTTGGAGATAAATCAACAAACAAGATACTAAATGCAGTTGAGCGTGCGCATAAGACTCTTGAAGGGCCACCACCGATTCAAATCGCAATTTGCCATTTAGAAACGGTGCTCGATACTGATTTTTATCGCTTCAAAGATCTTGGTGTAATTGCTTCTTTTACACCGGCTTGGCACGGTAATGTGGCTGACCATAATATTATTGCCGCTATCGGTGACAAAGCATTGTTACAAATGCGTGCTCAACCGATGATTGCAGACGATGCGGTAATTACTTTTTCTAGTGATATAACTAGCACCCAAGGATGGAAGGATGAACAGGCCAATCCTTATTATGGGATACAAATAGGTCATAATCGTCAACCGATCGAAGGCGGCCCTAATGCGCGTTATGCACCACCTCGCAGTGAGAGGATAAGGCTCGATACTCTAGTGTATGGTTATACGATTAATGGTGCTCGGCAGTTAGGGCGCGCTCATGAGCTTGGATCAATCGAGGTGGGCAAACAAGCCGATTTAGTTATTATGAATCAGAATCTTTTTGATGTTAACCGTTATGATGTTCACAAGACCAAGCCAGAAGCCGTGATTATGGACGGCGAACTGGTGCATGGTAGCTTGGATTTTTAATTTAACTTGATGATAATTTCCAACAAAATAATTAAATAGATATCTTTCTCGAATTTATGTGATGAAAAACATTTAAATAATTGAAATAATTACCTTTTTTTTAAATAATGAGGAAAATGATAATATTTATCATGCAACTCTTATTCTGAGTCTTTGGTTATAAGCTTTCGCCACAATATCTTCATATCTGGTACCATGTGCTCCTTCATCAGCTGGTAACTCCAATGACATCTAGTTCATTCATAACTATGCCTCTTCGCTCTGAGCTCATGACAAGCATTGAGACGCTTGGGTATGAGTCGATGACAGCCATCCAAGAACAGGCACTACCTCATCTGCTTAAAGATCTTGATCTAATAGGACAAGCCACTACTGGAAGCGGTAAAACGGCTGCCTTTGCCATTGGCTTGCTCAATAAGTTGGATGCACAATTGTACTTTACACAAGCGCTTGTGCTTTGTCCTACTCGTGAATTGGCAGATCAAGTGGCATCAGAAATACGGAGGTTGGCAAGTGCCATTCCAAATATTAAATTACTTGCACTCTGTGGTGGAAAACCAATGGGTCCTCAATTAACGTCCTTAAGGCGTGACCCTCATATTGTTGTGGGTACACCAGGGCGAATATTAAAGCATTTAAAAAAGAAAACCTTACATCTAAATAAATTACGAACGCTGGTCTTAGATGAAGCAGACCGTATGTTAGATATGGGTTTTTACGAAGATATTATGCAGATTATAGGAAAAATGCCTGTAAAACGGCAAACTTTGCTTTTCTCTGCTACCTATCCTGAAGGTATTAAGAAAATTAGTGATAAAGTGCAACATGACCCTGTTGATGTCCGTGTTGAAGCCAGTCATGATATTCCAGAAATTGATCAAATTTTCTTTAGTGTAGAAAAGAATGAACGATTTGAAGCATTATATAAAGTCATAGCAAATTTTCAGCCTGAATCGACTCTTGTATTTTGTAATACTAAACAACAATGCCAGCAGTTAGCGAATGAGTTACAAGAATATGATCTGCATGCACTTGCTCTTCACGGTGATTTGGAACAATTTGAACGAGATCAGGTTCTAACTCAGTTTGCCAGTAAGGGGTGCTCGATACTAATAGCTACAGATGTTGCTGCACGCGGTCTCGATGTGAAGGATTTAGCTGCTGTTATCAATTTTGAGCTCAGTTATGATCCAGAGATACATATCCATCGAATTGGACGTACCGGCAGAGCCGGAGCTAAAGGTCTTGCAGTTAGTTTGTTTGCCTCATCAGAGCAGAGACAGCTTGAGGCCATCGAAAAATATCAAAATACAGCAGCAAATATTGTTGACATGGCGACTTTGGTTGAGCCGCTAAATTTTAAATTGTATCCACCTATGGCCATAATTTTTGTTAATGGGGGACGTAAGGATAAGCTTAGAGCGGGCGATTTGCTGGGTGCTTTGACAGCCAGTGATGAAATTAGTGCCCCTAAAATTGGCAAAATTACTTTGTTTGATAAGTTTGCCTATGTTGCTGTGGAACAGAGGATGGAGAAAATAGCGTTAAATATTCTTGCTGATGGCAAAATCAAAGGGAAAAAATTCAGAGTTCGCCGATTGAGATAATAATTAACACTTAGATTTTTTCGTTAAAAGCTGCTGCGATCACTATCATCTGGTTGAGTTACCAAATATTCCTCATACGTGCCTTTAAAGTCATTTAACTTTTGATCTTTTATTTCGATAATTCTGGTTGCTAGTGACGATACAAACTCACGATCATGACTCACGAATATCAATGTTCCTTCGAAGTGTTCTAACGCTAGATTGAGTGACTCAATAGCTTCTATATCCATATGATTAGTGGGTTCATCCATGAGTAATACATTAGGACTCATCATCATCAATTTACCAAATAGTAATCTATTTCTTTCGCCACCCGAACAAACATTCACTTTTTTCTTAAAATCATCTGACGAAAAAAGCAATCGACCCAGCGTTGCACGTACCACTTGGTCATCATGCTTAAGGTTTCTCCACTGACTCATCCAATCAAATAAAGTATCTTCGCACTCAAAATCAGCAGTACTATCTTGAGGGCAATACCCTAACGCTGCATTTTGAGCCCATTGAGTTGTTCCAGTTTTGTTTTCGAGCTCTCCCATTAAGCAGCGTAAAAAGGTGGTTTTCCCAACACCATTCTCACCAATTATAGCTAAACGCGTCCCAGCAGCTAAAATTAAATTAGCTCCATTGAATAACTTTTCATGTTCAAAATCATGACCGAAGTTGTCTAGAGTTAATGCCTCGCGATATAGTTTTTTATTTTGAGTAAATCTAATAAAAGGACTCACTCGACTAGAAGGCTTAATTTCTTCTAATTTTATTTTCTCCAATTGCTTTACTCGTGAGGTTGCTTGTTTGGCTTTTGAAGCATTCGCAGAGAAACGACTAACAAATTGTTTTAAATCCGTAATTTTTGCAGACTTTTTTGCGTTTATTGAGTGCAGTCTTTCTTGTGCTCGTGTAGAAGCCAGCATGAAATCATCATAGTTTCCTGGATAGAGTCGTAACTCACCATAATCTATATCAGCCATGTGCGTACAAACTGAATTCAAAAAATGCCTATCATGTGAAATAATGACCATCGTTGATTTTCGCTCAGCTAATACGCCTTCTAACCATCGAATTGCATTAATGTCTAAGTTATTGGTGGGCTCATCGAGTAATAGAATATCTGGATCAGAAAATAATGCTTGTGCTAATAGAACACGTAATTTCCACCCTGGGGCAATCGCGCTCATATAATCAGAGTGTAAATCTTGGCTAATACCCGCACCCATTAGTAGCTCGCCTGCACGACTTTCTGCGGTATAACCGTCTAGTTCGGCGAATTGAACTTCAAGATCAGCAACTTGCATGCCTTCTTCTTCAGACATTTCTGGTAAAGCGTAGATTCGTTCTCGTTCTTGCTTAATTTTCCAGAGTTCTTGGTGGCCCATAATAACGGTATCGATGGCACTAAATTTTTCAAAAGCAAATTGATTTTGATTTAGCTTACCAATACGTTCATGCGGACTGATTGAGACATGACCAGAGCTTGGCGCTAAACTTCCGTCCAATATCTTGATAAAAGTTGTTTTTCCACATCCATTAGCACCAATTAAACCATAGCGATTACCATCTCCAAATTTTACAGAGATATTTTCAAATAGTGGTTTTGCAGCAAACTGCATAGTAATGTTGGAAGTTGAGATCAATTGAATATTCCTGGGTAATCTGTGCTTTCAATTATTAGATTCTAAGGATCAATATTTACCGTCGACTAGAATCCAGGTTGCGAACTATAGGGATTTGTATCGTTGCCGTCGAGTTAATTTTTTTATTTTTCTAGTTAGCTGTTATTTATGTTATTTTTTCTATATCTTTATTCGCGATGAATAATTTTACTTTGCTCAAAAAAATATGAATTCAATTGAACTTATAGCAGCTTTTTCTGGTGCTGATGCCTCACATTACGAATCATTATTTTCTTTCTCTGAGGCCTGTCAAGTGGTTGATGTTGAGATATATGCAATTGGTAATGAGGATACGAATGCTCAATATTCAGCAAAATGGGAAGTATGGAAACAAACGCATATCATCCTAAAATTAATAACGGCGGATGGCTATGAAGGTATTTCGGGGGTAACCTCATTTAATTCGGGAAATTTTAGTGATTCATGCTTACTGGAATTGCAAAGTATAACTTCTGATCTATGTAAACTTCGGACGATGGACCCAGTAAAGGTTGGGGTGATACTTGCTCAAATAAGGTCAAATTTAAGTGATTTGGCTAGATCGAGCATCGATATAGCATTATGGGATTTAGTGGCTAAAAGAGCGAATATATCGCTTGCATCAATGCTCGGTGCGAAAAGAAATTCCATTAAGGCATACGCTAGCCTGCCTTGTTTTGAATCCCTATCTAATTACAGTGATGCAGTTAAAAAATACGCCAAAATTGGTTATACAGTATTTAAATTTCATGTTTGGGGTGATCTAAATAAAGATACTGCACTCGTAAAATCCATTAATAAGGAATTTAAAAATTCTGACTACCAGTTTATGGTTGATCTGGAGAGCACTTATTCATTAGATGATGCAGTTAAATTAGGGCAAACAATGGATCAGGATTTATTTATATTTATCGAGGCACCAATAGATGATCATTTGTTGCAGCAATATAGAAAACTTAGAGAAATACTTACTATCCCAATAGTTCCAGATGGTTTTGAGTTATATTCCTCTGAATTTATTAATCAGGGAATACGAGAAAAATCTTGGAGTGCAGGTAGATTTGATGCCACCATTGTTGGTGGCATTACCGAATCATTGAGATTAATGATAATAGCTAATGAGGCCAACCTTCCTATTGAGCTCCAAAGCTGGGGTTATACTTTAGTACAACTAGCAAATTTGCATCTAATGTTAGCCAATGAGAGATCGCAATATTTCGAAACCCCAACGCCAATTAATGTCTATAATTTTGCGATGAAGGGTGGTATTTTATTTGATAGGGGTTTCGTATTTGATCCAAATAAACATGGATTAGGTATTGAAGTTGATTGGGATGA
>JAPKEL010000057.1 GCA_028822065.1 Woeseiaceae bacterium
CTATTCTCATTAACTTCATTACTAGTTTGGTTTGATCCTTTATCGTTGGCGGGTAACTCTGCACCATGAGAGATATAATTCACAACATCTAATCGAGTAATATCCTGTTTTGCTAGCAAATAAATTGCTTGCGACTTTTTTTCACTAAAAATTGCAACCAATACATTATTGCCTGCCACCTCTTTCTTACCTGCGGATTGAACATGAAAAACAGCACGTTGCAGCACTCTTTGAAATCCTAGTGTAGGTTGTACTTCTATATTTTTTTCATCATTAATAACGGGTGTAGAGGAATCAATAAAATCTATCAATTGTTGCTTTAATAACTCTATATCACCATCACAAGAATCCAAAATACCAATGACATCAGGTATTCCAAGCAACGAAAGCAACAAATGCTCAACCGTTATAAACTCATGCCGTTTATCCTTTGCGCGTTGAAAAGCTTCGTTTAAACAAAACTCTAATTCACTATTTAACAATTCAATTCTTCCTCATTACATTAAAGTTAATCTTCTTCAATCGAACATAAAAGTGGATGCTGGTACTCTTTTGCCATTTTTCTAACCTGTGCCACTCTTGTTTCGGCGATTTCATACGAGTAAATACCACAAACACCCTTCCCCTTTGTGTGAACGTCCAGCATTACTCGTGTAGATGTATTTTTATCTAAGGAGAAAACAGACATTAAAATCTCAACAACAAACTCCATTGGAGTGTAATCATCATTAATAAGGATAACTTTATATAGCGACGGAGGTGCAAGCTCATTTTTTGCATCCTCTAACGCTAAATCACTATATTTATTTTTATTTTCTGAGTTATTTTCATTCATTATTGGATTAAATATTTACAATATAAAGTATGATTATCCTAAAAGGGTCAATGCTACATTGCAATATCTTAATAAAAATATTTATTGATTAAAAAATCTTAGTATTAAATTTTTTAAGGTATGATTCTTGGTAGTCTTATTTTAATATTTTAAATTATAAGAATCTAGCTTTCGTAATTTTTTTCATCCTTTAGATCAAAAATTCATGAGACAATAAATTTTTACTCAAATGCAATTAATAAAAACAAATATGCCTCTAAAGAAATATTATCAATTCGACAATTTCAATATTAATTTATTAGTGAGAATTCTTCAGAAGAAAGGACCATTTTTTGCATCAGCAATTATTTTGATTATTGTTATTTGGCAGTCAGCGAAACTTTTTTGGACACTCTATCCAAATCAACAAATTATGAAGAATATAAATATTCCTTCAGTGATGCTCGCTAATCAAACATCGGTTAATTCTATTGCAAATCAACCCAATAAAATTGCAGCTAATATTATAAATCAGAATTTATTTGGTCAATATACAAATAATACCAATAACACACAAAACTCTAACATTATCAATCAACCGGCAATTGAAAATCTTAAGGAAACTCAATTAACACTCTTGCTGAAAGGAACTGTATCTGGCAATAATGGCCCTCCATCATTAGCAATAATTTCCAATAATTCTGATGAAGAAAAAGTTTATTCTATAAATGATTTAGTTGCCCCGGGAATCTCCCTCCATTCAGTATATGCGGACCAGATAATTATAGATAATAACAATGAATTGGAAGTATTAAAATTACCAAAAGAATTGGTCGAAAATACCCCGACTGTTATACGTAACAGCAGAGTTAATAAAAGAACATCAGTAACTGCAATCGCCCCTCTGAGTCAGTTTGGGACTAAGCTTGCTGATACAATCAGACCAACGCCATATTTCTCAGATGGAGCACAACTAGGCTATCGAGTTTATCCTGGGAGCAATAGGAAACAATTTATGTCGCTCGGATTGCTTTCTGGTGACTTAATAACTAATGTGAATGGAACAGCATTAAATGACGCGCAAAAAGCCATGACTATTTTCCAAGAGATTGAAAATGAAAATCAAGTTTCACTTACCATAATAAGAAATAACGAGTCGCAAAAAATCAACATATCGACAAGTCAATTTTTGGAAAATTAAGAATTTAGTTAAATGAGATAATTAAGCTATGCACATAAGAAAATCACTAACGTTCATAACTATCCTTATGATTTCAATGAGCAGTACTTATTCTCAAGAGCAGTCCATCACACCTAATTATGTTGGTGTAGAGCTTAGATCTGTAATTGAAGCCGTTAGTTCAATAACTGGGAAAAATTTCATTATAGATCCACGTGTAAGAGCTGAAGTTACATTACTGTCGGCATCGCCAATGACAACAGACGCATTCTATGAAGCCTTCTTGTCTTTGCTGCAAGTGCATGGTTTTGTTGCAGTTCAGACTGGTGATATAATTAAGATTGTTCCAGATGCTAGTTCTAGGCAATACCCCGGCTATCCTAATCTTAAAGGAGCTGCTAATGATGATATTGTCACTCAAGTAATAAAAATTCAGAATATCAGCGCGGCTCAACTTGTTCCTATTTTAAGACCGTTAATTCCTCAATATGGACATCTGGCAGCGCACGCTGGCTCCAATATGCTAATCATATCGGACAGAGCAAATAATGTTGATCGGATACTAAATATCGTCCAAAGAATAGATCAATCCAATGATAATGATATCGAAATAGTAAGTCTTAACCATGCCTCGGCAGCTGAAATTGTGCGTGTCTTAACCGTGCTAGCAAGGGCCCCAAGAAGTGATGGCACTCCCTCACAAATATCGCTGGTAGCCGATACTCGCACAAATAGTGTACTGATCGGGGGAGAAAAAAATGGTCGACTAAAGATTCGAGCACTTATCGCACATCTTGACACTTCTCTTGAAGAAGGAGACAGCACACGTGTCCGCTATCTTCGGTATGCGGACGCTGAAACCCTAGCTGGAAAATTATTACAACACTTCTCTCAACAAAATAGATCTACATCAAACAACAATCAATCTGGAAATAACGAAAGTATTAATGTATGGGCAGACAAACAAACAAACGCCATTATTGTCAATGCTCCACCAAAAATGATGCGTTCGTTAATGGGAATTGTTGATCAACTTGATATACGTAGATTACAAGTACTGGTTGAAGCTATTATAGTAGAAATAGTTGCAGATAGAACCTCAGAACTCGGCGTTACATGGGTTACTGATGGAAGTAAGAACGACAATATTGTTGGTGCGACTAATTTCCCAAGTATGGGTTCCGGCGTTATACAGCTAGCTGGAGCCACTACCAATAACACCAATAATGTTAATGTTAATCTCTCGTCACTTATAGGTGAAGGGATGTCACTTGGTGTTGGTAAAGTAACAAAAGAAGGTACTAGTTTTGCCGCCATCCTGAGAGCGCTTGAAGGTATAGCCGACACCAATATAATATCTACACCTTCGATTGTTACCACTGATAACGAAGAGGCAAGTTTGAATGTGGGCCAGGAAGTTCCTTTTGTCACTGGCTCATTCTCAAACACCGGTGGAACAGGATCACTCAACCCATTTCAAACAATACAACGTGAACAAGTAGGTGTAAGTTTAACCATCACTCCTCAGATAAACGAAGGCGACTCGATTCTGTTGAAAATTTCCCAAGAAATATCCAGTATTTCACAATCATCTTCCGGTGCGGTGGATCTAATCACCAATGAACGCACAATTAATACCACTGTAATTGTTGGTGATGGTGATATTTTGGTACTTGGCGGTTTACTTGAAGATCAATTAAGAGAAAGCGATCAGCGTGTTCCGTTTCTAGGCAGTATACCAATCATTGGCGCTCTATTTAAAAGTACAAAAATTTCGAAAGTTAAAACAAACTTAATGGTATTTATCAAACCAACAATACTTGAAAATCCCGAACAAGCCTCCTATGAAACAAATAAAAAATATAATTATATTAGAGACTTACAAATAGAAGACAATCAAAAGAAAAAACTTAACAAATCTAGAGGCCAAGATTTTATGGGTAGCGCAGAAGATAATCCAATTTTACCAGAATTCGAAAGCTATCCAGAAAATATGCGATAAACCAAGGCCAAATTATAAAACATGAAAGAGATAGCACTAAATAAAGAATCAACAGATAGAAAAACCAGTGAGGGCGCCTTAGCAACAGCAATTAAGAAATTACCTTTCTCTTTCGCAAAAAAACATAAAATCCTTATAAGGTCATTTAGAGATGAATCTGCCGAGGCGTATTATTATGGGAAAATATCCTCTCACGCAATAGCAGAAATAAGACGATTTGCAGGACTGCCAATAACTCTTCGAGAAATAACAGATAGTCAATTTGATGATCTATTGCGAAAAACATACGAAGAAAATAGTCAGTCAACTATGCAAATGGCGGGAGATATTGATGATAATTATGATTTATTAACCGCGGCTCAAGAACTTCCCGAGCAAGCTGATCTTCTTGATAGTGATAATGATGCGCCAATCATACGATTCATTAATGCCATATTAACTGAAGCTCTCAAAAATAAAGCTTCGGATATTCATATAGAGCCTTACGAGAACCGTCTTATGGTTCGTTTTCGAGTTGACGGTATGTTGCAAGAAATTCTAACAACAAGAAGAGCGCTATCGTCACTAGTTGTTTCCCGGATCAAAGTTATGTCAAAACTTGATATTGCTGAAAAACGATTACCTCAAGATGGACGGATATCGCTAAAAATTGCTGGACGGTCTGTTGATGTCAGGGTCTCAACCATTCCTTCAGGATTTGGCGAAAGAATTGTAATGCGCCTTCTCGACAAACAGGCTGGGAGATTGGACTTATCCTCTCTTGGAATGGAGCCGATCTTATTAAATAATATAGATGAGTTGATTCATCGTCCTCATGGAATTATTCTTGTCACGGGCCCTACGGGCTCAGGAAAAACAACCACTCTTTATGCAGCACTAGAAAGAATAAATAATAATACTCGCAATATTATGACGGTAGAAGACCCTATAGAATATCTGATTGACGGTATCGGTCAAACTCAAGTTAATCCAAAAATAGCAATGACCTTTTCCAAGGGCTTGAGAGCTATTCTTCGCCAAGATCCCGATGTAGTTATGATCGGCGAAATTCGAGACCTCGAGACTGCAGAAATCGCCATTCAAGCAAGCTTAACTGGGCATTTAGTATTTGCTACACTTCACACAAATACAGCCATTGGCGCAGTTACAAGACTCAGAGATATGGGCGTCGAGCCTTTTTTACTCTCATCCAGCTTAATTGGAGTTATCGCACAGAGGTTGGTTAGGACTCTCAAAGAAGATACAAAAGAATCTTACAATGCTAACGAATATGAATGCGAAGCGTTGAAAATAAATCCAAAAAATCCTCCAATACTATACAAAAGCAAATCCAATGAAAGTGGGGATTTTTTAGGTAGAACGGGTATTTATGAGCTTATGACTGTCGATGAAAAAATGAAAGCTCTAATTCATGATGGAGCCAGTGAATATGAAATGGAGCAGCATGCTAGATTAATTCATCCGAGCATTAGAGCGGATGGAAGAAGGCAGGTATTATCAGGTATAACAACATTAGAAGAAGTTCTAAGAGTTACACAAGAAGACTAACGAATTACTATTTGTAAACAATTATGCCAGCATTTCATTACACCGCAGTAGATAAAGAAGGAAATGAAACCAAGAGCTCTCTTGAAGGGGACACCGACAAACATGTTCGAACCATTCTTAGAGAAAAAGGTTTACTACCTTTATTAGTCAAGGAAATTAAAGCAGATAATTCGACTAAGATAAAAATTAATTTCACTCAAAACTCCCTCTCAAGTATTGATCTAGCTTACTTCACTAGACAATTAGCGACCCTTATAAAATCAGGAATACCTATAGATGAGGCTTTATTTGCAATAAATGAGCAAAATAAAAAACAGTATATAAAAAATATTATATTGACGATCCGCTCAAAGATAATGGAGGGTTATACACTTTCTGACAGCTTTAGTGATTTTCCGAAGTCGTTCCCTGTGATATATACCACGACGATCGCTGCAGGAGAAAAATCTGGTCATCTAAGCCTTATTTTAGATAAGCTGGCTGACTTTACGGAGTCACGTAAAAAATTACAGCAGCAAATTAAAAATGCCCTCATCTACCCAACCGCATTAGTGATTACAGCACTTTTGGTAATCGCTTTCATGTTGGCCTATGTGGTTCCAAAAGTAGTTTATATATTCGAAAATTTCAATCAACAACTCCCATTACTGACTAGAATTATGATTGCTTCAAGTGATTTCTTATTAAATTACTGGCTCTATATTATTGTATTCAGCGTCATGCTGATATTCTTGAGTGGGTACTTATTGAAAAATGATGACACTAAAAGTAACTATCATTCTATTCTTTTGAAGCTACCAATATTCGGTCGTCTAATAATGAATATGAATAGTGCACGTTTCATGCAAACCCTAAGCATATTGGCTGGTAGCGGCGTACCAATCCTTGAAGCACTTAAAATATCAGCAAACGTAGTCACTAGTTTACCAATGAAACAAGCTGTTAATGAAACGACCATTCGTGTCAGCGAAGGAGAATCTATCAGTAAATCATTATCTCAAAGCCATTTATTTCCCCCAATGATGATACATATGATTGGTAGCGGAGAAAATAGTGGTCGTCTTGAGGAAATGCTTGACAGAGCAACAGTTAATCAAGAGCAAGAAGTTGAGAATACTATTGCGACGTTACTTGGCATCATGCAACCGCTGACAGTAATTATTATGGCGGGTATTGTATTGCTAATTGTACTCGCGATACTTTTGCCTATCTTTGAAATAAATAACTTAATTGCTTAATGAGTTGAAATATCGCCCCGAATAACGCCAACAACAACACCTTCAATTACCATTTCTTGAGATGCTAGATCGACTTTTATTGGAGAAAAATCTTTATTCTCAGGATGCAGCCACACAATAGACCCTTTTTGACTATATCGTTTTACAGTTACCTCATCATCAATTCTTGCAACAACTACTTGCCTGCTTCTGATCTCTGAGGTTCTATGAACAGCGACCAAATCATTATCAAAGATGCCGATATCCATCATACTCATACCTTCGACTCTAAGCAGGTAATGAGGTACCGGATGAAATATATTGGGGTCAATTTTGTAATGCGCCTCTATATTTTCTTCCGCTAATATGGGGTTACCTGCCGCAACTCTACCAACCAGTGGTAATCCAATTTGCTCTCTTAAAGAATCCTTTAATCTGATACCCCTTGAAGATCCAGGCATCAACTCTATTACTCCTTTTTTTTGCAATGATCGTAAATGATCCTCAGCTGCATTCGGTGATTTAAAACCCAAATCATTTGCTATTTCCATTCGTGTCGGAGGCATCCCATACTCGGATATAAAATCTCTGATCATTTCTAATATTTGATTCTGTCGGGGCGTTAATTG
>JAPKEL010000058.1 GCA_028822065.1 Woeseiaceae bacterium
AAAAAAAGCACTTGCCAGACAAGTGCTTTTTTGAAACAACGATTAAAAGTTTTTAAACGTTACTTAATGCGTCAGCCAGATTATCAATCGCCTTTTTGATTAATGGTCTTGGCGTACCAAGATTCATTCTCATGTGACCATTGCCTCCGGTTCCATAACCAACGCCTGGATTAAGTTGAATTTTTGCGTTATCTACGAACCATTGCTCGAGATAATGTGTATCGCTTTTCATGCCTTTATCACTGGCATTTTTTTCGGCATCGATAGCTTCTCCCACAGCACTTACATCAAGCCAAGCAAGGTAAGTTCCTTGTGCTTTTTTGTATTTTACGAGGGGTAATTTTTCTTTGATGTAAGCTTCAGCAAAATTATGATTTTCATCAATATATGGAAGGAGTTGATCAAACCAATCCACGCCATGCCGATAAGCAGCTTCATTGGCTACTATACCAAGTGAATTTATATCAGCACGATGCATATAATTAACTCTATCTAGAAGAGCTGAGTTGGTGGAAAAGTAATAAGCACTCTTCATTGAGGCGAGACTAAAGGTTTTGCTAATTGCTTTCATAGTGACACTATTATCAACAATGGCTTTATCGGGCAAACTCGCAAACGGGACATATTTTTGACCTTTCATAACAAAATCACAATGGATTTCATCGGCGAGGACAACGACACCTTTTTTGAGGCAGAGTTCACCCATCTTCATTAAGTCTTCCTCTGACCACATGTTACCGGTTGGATTTTGGGGGTTACATAAAATAAAAGCATAAGTATCCGGAGTCATGCGAGCTTCAAAATCATCCCAGTCAATATGATAAACACCATCATCATCTTTATACATTTCACTGTCATTAATTTCGGTTCTACTCCAATGCAAATCACCATAGAATCCATTGTAAGTGGGCGTATTCAATAGGACTTTTGTACCCGGTTTGCAAACCGCATTCAATGCTGCAATTAATGGGGTATGGACACCCGAAGATATCTTAATTGTAGCTGGATCGACTGTAAGGCCATGTCGTTCACTATTCCATTGAACAATAGATTCTATATAGGATTTCTGAAGATTTTCATAGCCCCAATTATTGTGTTTGATTCTTTTTTCAAGGGCTTCTTTAATGGCAGGTGAGCCACGGAAATCCATGTCGGCGATACCCATTCCAACATCAATATTTTCCGCTCCAAATCTTGCGTATTGGGAATCCCACTTAACATTGCCAGTGCCATCACGATCATAAATTTCATCAAAATTAAATTTGCCGTTTTTAATACCGCCTTGACCCATCTCAGCAGCAGATCCAATATTTGTTACACTTGCAAGCGATCCTCCAACAGCGGTCAAACTTGCACTCTTTAAGAAAGATCTTCTGTCTAATTGAATCAGTTTACTCATGGTTACCCCACATTAGTTTAATTTTTGTAAAATTGAGTTAGTAAATAGTTGTGAGATGACCATAACATTCTTGGCGCATATTCCACAAATATTTTATGTATATTTCGTCTTGAATCTGATGTTAATTCATGACTTGTTGCGACATTTGATATTACTTACCGACTATTTAGTTCGATTAAACTGTCGTTATTTCTTTCTTGGGGTGATGGCAATCAAATTAAGTTTATCAGTTGAGGTTGGCAGCTTTTGCTTGCCCGAAGGATATCGATTTAACTGTAATATATAAGCCAAGATATCAATAAACTCTTGATGCGATAAGGATCCCGGGTTGTCTTCGGGCATAGATGAACTCATTACTAAAAAAAACGTACCTAGAGATTGATTTTCCCAAGTTTTAAATACAGGCCTAAAATATTTTTTATCATGACAAATTAAGCAATTATCTTTGTAAAGGGCTTCACCGATTTTTGCTTGTTGTGTGGAGTATATTTTGTCATTGATAGAAATTGTATCGTCTGCCACCGATAAATTGGCAAGACCAAACACTGAGATTAACAAGCAGTTTCGAATAAAAAATCCCAGCCTGTTAATTAATTGTTTTTTTAGGTCCATTTAGAAGAGCATCT
The DNA here is from genome assembly GCA_028822065.1 of Woeseiaceae bacterium. Taxonomy (GTDB): domain Bacteria; phylum Pseudomonadota; class Gammaproteobacteria; order Steroidobacterales; family Woeseiaceae; genus SP4260. The sequence goes on from JAPKEL010000058.1 coordinate 2,026, forward strand.
TTAGTTAATGAGACAACCAAATCAACTTCTTTTGATGTCATATTAAAGTGAGGGGTATAGCGTAAGGAGTTAACACCACCATGGATTACACCGAGACCATTTATCCTTAAATATTCTTCAGTGCTCTCTGAACCGGAACATTTAAAATGTGGACTTAACTCACAACTTGCGAGCAGACCTGTGCCCTGAACGTTAGTGATATCATTATGCAGCTCTAGAGTCAGTGAATTTAATTTAGCCACCAATTCTATACCACGTTCTTTGATATTCTCTCTGATCTCTGGGGATAAATTTTCAATTACCGCCACAGCTACATCCAAAGCCCTAGGATTACTTGTCATGGTATTACCGTAGATGCCAGCTCGATATAAGTCAGCAGCTTGTCCGGTCATAGCAAGAACCGATAACGGATATTGACCCGCATTCAATGCTTTCGAATAAGTTTCCATATCAGGACAGGGTAATTCCTGAAAACCAGGATAATCAATAATTGACAAAACACCGTGAGCACGAAGACCGGCTTGTATAGAGTCGATCATGAGTAAAGTGCCACATTTTTCTGTAAGCTCTCTGGCTTTTTTATAAAACTCAGGAGTAATGGCTTGCCCAGGATTCCCTTCGCCCATCACTGGTTCCATAAAGAAAGCTTCGATAAAAATATTTTCTTTTTCAGCTTTTTTAAATACACATTCCAATGCGTCGATGTCATTTGGTGTTACCGTGATTAGAGTACTATTTTCAAAAGATTTCAAATGATCCTGATAATTTTTTTGTGTTGAGTGAGAGAATTGTGCTGGCCTATCTGTACGACCATGAAAACTTCCTTTTAACGTTAAACGGCCGATGGTTTTTCCTTCATGCATTGCCCCTTTTTTAGTCAATGCTTTTGCGTTCACATCTGCCAATCGCGCTGCAATCGAAACCGACTCTGAGCCACTATTTAAGCAGCAAAAATCAGTAAAGTTTGTATCGTTATTTCTAGAATGACCTATTTCCTGTTTGAGTGTTTGGATAAACTTCATCTGACTAATTGAAGGTGTCATGATGTTGGCCATAACATGCCGTTGATTCATTGCATTTAATGCAATGTCTGGAGTGTGTCCCAGTCCAAGCATTCCATAGCCGCCACAATCATAGATAACTGCACCTTTAAGCGTCACTATCCATGGCCCAGCAGCACTGATAGCTACATAAGGATTTACCATATCTTTTGCATAGAAATTTACAATATTTTCTTGTGTAATGCTGATTTGTTCCTTTTCTGAAGCCTCAACTAATGCAGCTTGTTCTAGCTTGAGTGCTTGGAAATTTGAATATCCTTGTTGGATTGCATTTTGCAGCTCTATATCATGAGTTACAAAGTCAATAAGGAGCTCATCACTAATTCCATTTGTCAGCGCTTTACCACCAGTGGCTCGCATTTCATTAAGACGATTTAGAAATATATTTTGACTTAAAATGTCTATAGCTTGAGCCATTATTATCCTCTTTATTTACTTTGTATTCATTATACCTAGAATTTACATAAGTGTTCTATTGCATATTGTAACATTCGATAGCTAAGAAAAAAATTCAAGCCATTAAAATCATCACCGCAGTTAATAAGATTGAGACACCCATGACCAAGTTAAATCTTTTTGCATACTTCTTATCGGTCACCATTTTGTTTACGAGATTACCAAGAAATAACCAGACACTTGCGGTCGGTATTCCGACGATAACAAATATTCCTAGGATAATAATTAGGCTTTGAAAAGGTGTATCTGAAACATCTATAAATGCAGCAGCAATAGTTAGTGCCACAATGATTGCTTTCGGGTTCGCCCACTGCATGAAAATTCCCTCGTAAAAACGAAAGGGCCTGATTGAATTTGATTGAGCGGCATCTTGAATTTGTGAATTATCTGAAAATCCTTTTTTAAGAAATTGAATGGACATATTTGTCAGCCATGCCGCACCGAATAATTTAACGCCTGTTAATAACCATGGCCATGCCTCAATAATTGTACCCAAGCCATAAACAGAAGCGGAGACCATTAGAGCAGAGCCAGAAGAAATACCTAAAAATAATGGAATGGTTTTTCGCCATCCAAATAAAGCTGAAGAGGACATGACGATTAAGTTTGATGGGCCCGGGGTTATAATACTTAAAAAAGTAAGGCTAATAAGGCTTATAAGTAGAGTCGTATTTATCATTTAGATTATTACTCTAGATTATTTAAATCAATGGGTAGCATTGGTTCTGACAATAACTGCTCAAATTTTTCCCATCTTACATCACGGCTATCAGTTGTGGTTTCTATGTACTGTTTGACTATATCTTTTCCAAGATTATAGTTAATGACATAGCTTCGATAGGTATCATAAAATTTCGTACTCTTTTCGGCACTTTCTTTTGATGTCAGAGTGTATTTGATGAGCCATTCTATAGCTTGATCACGAGTAATTTCTTTGTTCAAGTATCGCCTTGCTGCTTCATTACCGGCATAATTTAATTTGCCTTGAAGTGCCAGTAGTTGGTAATAACGATCCACATCTTTGGTATCAAGTTTAGCCAGTTTAAATAATATATTTTTTTCAAATTCCATCCTTTCTTGATCCAAGAAAGCAAGTTGAATACCATAGTTTGCACTGCCTTCAGCAATTAATGATTGTGGTCCATATAATGGATAGAGAGTGTATTCTAGCCAGTTTTTCTGCTGCACTAAATTAGTTTCAATTAGAGAGTTATATGTATGATGACCCGGATAACCTTCATGACAACCAAGGTCAACAGCCCGATTAATCATGATAGGAAGATCGGTATTTATTTGTATGATGCTGTGCGAACCGCCTTGGTACCAATTATAACCAGACCAAGGTTTATTCTGTACATATTCAAGGGTAAATTTTTCGTTACTGGGTAACTCAATGTAACGTAAAGTTCGACGACGGCATTCCTCGATAGCAGCATTAAACACTGTTTCTAAATATTGAGGTTGGATAATAAATTGTTGTTTGAATGTGTTAACACGAATTGATAATTCCTCATCACCAGGGATTAGCCTATCAATTTTAGTGAGAATGGTATTAAAATATGCGACTTCGTTATAAGGAGCTACCACACTAAATAGCGCCTGTGTTTCTTGATCAAATGGAATCAATTCTCCAGTGAAAATCTTAATTCGGGTAGTTAGAGCGAGAAGTCTTGCCTGAAGATTTCTGCTCCTCTGGATTGGCATCATTGGATTGTTGGTTAGAACTTCGATTTGCTTAGATAAAATTTCTGCGCGCTTATGAATTTGACTTACGGCTAGATTTTTTTGTACTGCTAATGTTTTTATATCTTCAGGTCCAAAGTAGGCATCGACATGATCTTGGTGGTGAATTCCCATACTTAGCTCAAGTAGAAGATATTCTTGGATGATCCCCTCGATGCTTTTATCATGACCAATCTCAGCATTCATGGGGTTATTACAAGCTTGAAGAAAAAGTATTAGGGTAAATAGATATTTTCTGAACATAAATGAGAACTTATTATTTTATTAAAAGGTCGCAATCAATAGAAATATATTTAAAATCATCAATTTAAGTATTATAGTTTTAGGTAATCAAATTCATTAACATTGTATCATCAGGGAATAATTAGTTTAGTTTTATATCATGAAAATATTTAATCCTTATGTGAAATCTCTAATTGCACTGATATTTATCTTTATGGTGAGTTTTTTGTATTTCAAAATGAAATCCAATGATGATTCTACGCTCAACACAAATAAAGCAGTCATTCCATTAGAATCTGTGTCGGATTTTGAGACAGATAGGCCAAGGTTTCCTGTCCCAGATATTCCATTTGATAAAATTCAAAGACCTGATTTGGTGGCTTTACCTGCCTTAAATCAAAGTGATCAGTATTTACATCTGGCTCTATCAGAGATTATGGATGAAGGTATTTCTAAATTATTATCTCAAACTACGCTAATTGAAAAAATTGTCGCAACGATAGACAATCTTCCGAGGAAATATGTAGCGGAAAGAATGCGACCACTTGCAGCAATTGAAAATTCTTTTATTGTAGAGAGGCAATCTGATACGAGTGACTTCATTTTGAGCAGTGAAAGTTATAATAGATATGCATTTTTAGTAGATCAGCTGTCAGAAATAGGGGCTAATGATCTGGCAGATATTTATCTTCGTTTTTACCCTCTTTTTCAAGAGGCTTACGAAGATCTGGGCTATCCAAAAGCTTATTTTAATGATCGAATGATTCAGGTGATTGATCATCTACTTTTAACACCCGAGGTAAATGATCCGATTATATTGCGAAGGCCCCATGTCTTGTATGAATTTATCCATCCTGAACTGGAAGCATTATCGAGCGGTCAAAAATTATTAATACGACTTGGCACTAGGAATTCTGCAAAAGTAAAACAATTTCTTATTGAGCTGAAAGCGTTAATTTCATGAACATTATATACGGAGAAAATCGATGAAGAACTTAGCCCTTGTCTTATTTTTTATATTCACACAGCAGCTTAATGCTGAAACTTTTATTGGTTTTAGTGATGAAGGGACTGCACTTCAGAAACAAATTGAATCTGATTATGATAAGAATATCAATGCTGTGGAGATGGACGAATGGATGAGGTATTTATCAAAGGAACCTCATCATGTGGGCTCTGAAGCTGGAAAGAAAAATGCTAAATATATTGCTGATTTATTCAATTCATGGGGCTTTAAGGTAGAGATCGAAGAATACCATGTCCTTATTCCAACTCCATTGGTGCGTGAACTTAATTTGATATCTCCATCAACATACAAAGCTACCCTGACTGAGGAATCTTTAATTGAAGATCCGAGTACATTTGTCCGCGAAAGTCTTCTCCCGCCTTACAATGCATTTTCAATTGATGGGGAAGTCGAGGGTGAATTGGTTTTTGTAAATTACGGTATGCCACAGGATTATGAGATTTTAGAGCGATATGGAATTGATGTTGAAGGAAAAATTGCCATTGCAAAGTATGGAAGATCTTGGCGAGGCATTAAACCAAAACTTGCCGGTGAAAA
>JAPKEL010000006.1 GCA_028822065.1 Woeseiaceae bacterium
ATAAACTTTACGAAAGACAATTAAAAACAGGAAGCCAATCAACAAAAAGTTTCAAAGGATTAGCTTTTATTTACGAAAAAATAAATATTGAAATAACAGTATTTTCACACAAAGAGATAAGACAAATTCCCGTTAGCAGAATTAACAAAAAACCAATGCAAAGAACAAGATTAAAGGCGTTAAAAAAACTTCTAGCTACTTCATGCCCTATTATCTAAAGACATATAATCTCTTTCAGGTTGTCCAGTATAGAGCTGCCTTGGGCGGCTTATCTTTCCACTAGGATCAGCAATCATTTCCCGCCAATGAGCAACCCATCCGACGGTTCTACCTATAGCAAACATTACTGTAAACATAGAGGTTGGAATGCCCAATGCTTGATAGATTATGCCGGAATAAAAATCAACATTAGGATAAAGGTTCTTTTCAATGAAATATGGATCATTTAATGCTACTTCTTCTAGTTCTATAGCTAATTCAAGTAGTGGTGAATTATTTCTTCCTTTTTGATTGAGCACTTTATGACACATCTCTCTGATGATTTTGGCTCTAGGATCATAGTTTTTATAGACACGATGACCAAATCCCATTAAACGAAAAGGATCATCCTTATTTTTTGCTTTAGCTATATATTTTTGTATATTTTTTTTGCTACCAATATCTTCAAGCATCCTTAGCACCGCTTCATTGGCGCCACCATGAGCCGGTCCCCACAAAGCAGATATGCCCGCTGCAATTGCGGAATACGGATTCGTTCCTGAGCTTCCTGCCATTCTGACTGTCGAGGTTGAACAGTTTTGCTCATGATCAGCATGCAATATAAACAACAAATCCAATGCTTCAACAGCAACTGGATCTATTTCTTGGTTTTCTGCAGGAACAGAAAAAAACATATGCAATAAATTTTCACAATACCCTAAATCATTACGAGGATAAACAAACGGCTGACCTACAGTATGTTTATATGCAGCGGCCGCAATCGTTGGTAATTTAGCAATAATGCGATGAGCAAAAATTTCACGTGCATGGACGCTATTAATGTCCATAGTGTCATGATAATAAGCCGACATTGAACCCACGATAGCCGATAACATCGCCATCGGGTGGGCATCATAACGAAACCCATTAAAAAATCTTAGCATGCCTTCATTCAGCATAGTGTGATGAGTAATTGACGAAGAAAAATCATTCAGCAAATTTTTATTTGGGAGCTCTCCATACAAAAGTAAATATGCCACCTCGATGAAGTGTGAAGATTTTGCTAATTGCTCAACCGGATAACCGCGATACAATAAAATACCTTCATCGCCATCTATGTAAGTTATCTTACTATGGCAGCTTGCTGTAGAAACAAAACCAGGATCATATGTGAAGACATTCTTTTCTTCATATAACTTGCTAATATCAATAACATCTGGGCCTATTGCTCCAGATTCAACTGGCAGTTCAATTGACTCAGATCCATCAGATGAATTTAATATAAAGACATCTTTTGTCATTATTTTTTCCTACTGATAAATTTTATAATTTTATGACTTACCATATTTGCGACGGAACTTGTCAACCCTGCCACCAGAATCTAATATTTTTTGTTTTCCAGTATAAAAAGGGTGGCAAGCAGAACATACTTCGATACCCAAATCACCATTAAGTGTTGAGCGAGTAATAAACGTATTGCCACAGCTGCATGTGACATTTATTTCATTATAATTAGGGTGTAGATCGGCTTTCATAATACTTTAATCCCGTGAATAAAAATCTCTCGATAAATGGGCGCGTAGAATAGCTGTAAACCAATGTTTTTTCAAGCTATTTTTCTAAGCGGTAATTATCCACAGAAGCTGTGGATAAACCTGTGGAAGAAAATTGAGTGAATGGTCTTAGTCTATACGATTAAAGCATTTTCACTAAAATGATTAAATTATGTACATTTAAATAAACCTATATATTTCAATAATTTATAATAATAATATTGTCATAACTATGAAACAAGAGCGATTTTATAAGTAAAATATAGTAGAGCTTTTTTAGTGTGCATAAAGATTTTCTATATTTTGCATTTTGGAAAATTATTTCCAATTAAATATGACTTAAATAGGCAAAAATTTCGCCTGGATGTCATCCAAAAAACGGAAGCCAAGCGCAGTTGGGCACCATCGTCCTTTTTGCATTTCCTTCATCAATCCTAACCGATTAAGATTAATGAGTTTTTCTTTGATTAAATCAAAAGATAAGCCAGTACAGCCTTCAAAATGTTTTTTGCTAAAACCAGACATTAATCTTAAATTATTTATCATATACTCAAGTAAAATATCTGATTCATCGAGTGTTTTTGAGGCAAAGTCTTCTGTATTGTCAAAAGTACTGTTCATATAGGCTCTTGGAAGTGCTGGTTTCTGATAGCGCTTTATTTCTTCATTGATTACATATTTCCCATGAGCGCCGGCACCAACAGCAATATAATTCCCAAATGTCCAATAATTAAGGTTATGCCTGCATTCTAGACCGACTTTCGCAAACGCAGATATCTCATACCTACCATAATTCGCAGTCTGTAATATCTCCAATCCTTCTTGTTGAATCGCATAAAGTAAATCATGTGATGGTATATTCTTAGGCCTTTTTTTATAAAAGACAGTATTTGGTTCTAACGTAAGTTGATAATAAGAAATATGCCCTGGATTTAATCTAGTTGCTGTGCGAACGTCTTCAATAGCCATTTGTAGTGTTTGGCCTGGTAGCCCAAACATTAAATCTATATTAATACTATCAAAGTTGGCTAATTCGGCTTGTTTATAAGAAGTCAAAATTTCCGCCGATCCATGTATTCGACCTAATAGTTTTAATGAATTTTCATTAAAACTTTGTACGCCAAGTGACAGACGATTAATACCTGCCATTTTATATTCAGATAAATTTTTGTGCTCTAACGAACCGGGGTTAGCTTCCATGGTTATCTCAATGTCATCTGAAATAATAAATTGGGTTTTTATATGGTCTAAGATCGCTTTTATTTCATCTGGGTCAAAAAGACTTGGCGTGCCACCTCCAATAAAAATTGTTTTTAGGGTTGCGTCTGAAAATCTCTTCCCTTCCATAGTAATATCTTTAAGAAGAATGTGAATGTATTTTTTTCGCTCTTCATAAGAGCCATTTACGTGTGAATTAAAATCACAATATGGGCATTTTTTTATACACCATGGGAGGTGAACATATAATGATGATGGAAGAGATTGTGATGTAATCAATTTAATTTTCAAGTATTAAGTTTTTCTTTAAGAGCTCTCTGACAAGAGTTTTGTTGGCTTTACCCCGATGACTGTATTTATTTTTAACGTCAACAGCAAGTTCAGCAGCTGTTAATTTTAATTCTGGAACAAAAAAAATTGAATCATACCCAAATCCTTTATTTCCAGTTTGATTATCACAAATCATTCCATTCCATTCTGCCGTTACAATAATTGGCTCTTTGTCTTGGGAAGAGCGAAGATAAATCAAACAACAATGAAATCTTGCTTGTCGCTCATTTTCACCCTCCATTTTCTTTAAAAGAAAATCAATATTCTCCTCATCGCTCGAATTTACGCCAGCATAACGTGCAGAATAAACTCCTGGCATACCGTCTAAACTATCCACAATTAAACCAGAATCATCTGCAATGACAGGATGCTCAGACAAGGATGCTGCATGGTGTGCTTTTTGCATAGCATTAGCCAAAAAACTATTCCCCGTCTCATCTACAGGCGAAATACCAGCTTTACTTTGAGCAATAATATCTACCTGAAAACCATCAAAGCATGCTTGCAGTTCTCTTAACTTGCCTTGATTATTAGTAGCAAGAACAATTTTTTGTTTTTGAAATGCCAATTATATAAACTCACCTACTTTAAAAAAAACTACTTATACTGCTCAAAAGCTTTTTTTTGCAGCATAATAATCTCTTGAATTCCAAGTTCAGCAAACGTGAGCATCTTGTCGAGTTCGGTCTTTTTGAATGCACGACCTTCTGCGGTGCCTTGAACTTCGATAAATTCACCAAGACCATTCATTACGATATTCATGTCAGTTTCAGCAGAGCTGTCTTCGAGATAATTTAAATCAAGAATTGGTTCATCCTGATATATACCAACTGATATTGCTCCCAAATAATTAGTGAGAGGATTAATACTTATTAAACTCTTTTGCAACAAATTATTGATGGCTATTTTCAATGCTAAATATGCCCCGCTTATTGCAGCCGTACGAGTACCTCCATCAGCCTGAATCACATCACAGTCCAAAGTAATCGTTTTTTCTCCAAGAGCTTTTAGATTTATGGCGCCCCTCATTGCGCGCCCAATCAATCTTTGTATTTCTTGAGTCCTGCCACTCTGCTTACCTCTTGTGGCTTCCCTATTTGATCTCGTATGAGTGGCCCGAGGAAGCATCCCATATTCGGCTGTTATCCATCCAGAACCTTGTCCTCTTATCCAGCGCGGAACATTAGATTCAACTGATGCTGTACATAAAACTTTTGTGTCGCCGAATATGGCTAGAACACTTCCTTCGGCGTGCTTAGTATAATTTACTGTGAATTCTATTTTTCGTAATTCATTATTTTTTCTGCCGTCATGTCGCATTACTTGCTCCCAATATTTTTAACCGCATATAATCTATTAATCGTGCTTTTTTAAAATAAAATATTTTAAAAAAATAAAAGTATTCATTGAACAAATCATTGAACATATCCAAACTGTTCATTTATAAAATACAAAAAATTACTATATGAATAATCCAACGAATTTATTTGTTATTTCTGCGCCATCCGGTGCTGGGAAAACTACGTTAGTCAAAAAGCTTATTTCTAGAAATAATAAATTAAAGTATTCCGTATCATATACCACCCGCACCCCCAGAAAAAATGAAATTCATGGTCGTGATTATTTCTTTGTGTCAATGAATACTTTTAATGATTTAAAAAATAAAAAAGCATTCATTGAATATGCTAACGTCTTTGAAAATCTCTACGCCACCAGCCGAGAACAAGTCCAAAATATCCTCAATAAAAATCAACATGCAATTCTAGAAATTGATTGGCAGGGAGCGCAACAGGTTCGAAAATCAATGCCTCAATGTATTTCAATATTTATTTTACCACCATCTCAGAGAGCATTGCGTGAAAGATTAACAAACCGAGCTACCGATACAAAAGAAATCATAGAGAAGCGTCTAAAGGAAGCGCTGGACGATATGTCTCATTGGAATGAGTTCGATTATTGCATCATTAATGATGAATTTAACATCGCTGCTAACGAATTAGCGGCTATTTTTTCTGCAGAAAATAATCATAACAGCACAAAAAACCCAGTATTAATCAAAAAAATTAAAAAGATACTGGTGTAGTAACCTTAGAAGTAGGATAGAATCTGTCTTTTAAATGGTTGGTTAAATTCAATTAATAGGAAATAAGATGGCCAGAATAACTGTAGAAGATTGTATGCACAAAGTTGATAATATATTTGACATGATTCTCATGGCCGCAAAGAGAGCAAAAAAAATTGCTCATGGGGCTGAGGTGCTTGTAGAGCGAGAAAATGATAAGCCAACAGTACTTGCGCTAAGAGAAATAGCCGCGGGTGAAATTTCGCCTAGTGTGCTGGAAGAAATGGATTTAATAGATGCTGAAGCATTATTAAAAAATGAAGAAACGGATGATATTATGCCGCTTCAGAGCTTATCTATTGGAAAATAAATAATTATCAACGTTGTATAATCACAACTTCGCATTATCCTGCTTAAAAAATATAAACTAATATGGATTACGCGAATCTAATTCGTCAGAAAGTCATCACCGGCGCAAAACAAGAAGAAAAATTACTTCAACAACTGCTTGTTTCGCTTTCTGATTATATGCCAACATCCGAACAATCGGTTGTGATCAAAGCCTATGAATATGGTGCAAAAGCACATATCGATCAAATCCGATTGAGTGGTGAACCTTATATTTGTCACCCGTTATCAGTTGCACAAATCCTGGCAAATATGCGAATGGACAACCAAACTATTTGTGCAGCTTTACTTCATGATGTCATTGAAGATACCGACATAAATTTAACTGATTTAGAAAATATCTTTAATAAAGAAATTGCCATATTGGTTGATAGTGTCAGTAAACTTGATCAAATAACATTTAATAATCGTGCTGAAGCACAAGCTGAAACTTTCCGTAAAATGATACTGGCGATGGTTGAAGATATTCGCGTAATATTTATAAAACTATCTGACCGTCTGCATAATATGCGGACCTTGCAGTATCTACCAGAGCCTAAAAGAAAACTTAAAGCAAAAGAAACATTAGATATTTATGCTCCCATAGCAAATCGATTAGGAATTAATAAAATAAAAAATGAGCTGGAAGACCTCGGTATACAGCATCTTTTTCCTTATCGTTATCGAGTTATCAGCAAAGCCTTAAAAAAAAGTAAAGGTGGACAAAAAAGAATTGTAAAAAAAATCTCTTCTCGAATATTAGATGCCATGACTAACGAAAATATTGAGGGTGAAGTCATTGGGAGAGAAAAACAGCTTTATAGTATTTATAAAAAAATGAAAATAAAGAAACGCTCCCTCAAAGAGGTAGCTGATGTCTATGGATTTAGAATCATTGTTAATAATGTTAATAATTGCTATCAATTACTTGGAATTATTCACGGACTATACAAACCCATGCCTGGACGTTTTAAAGATTATATTGCCATCCCAAGAATTAACGGATATCAATCATTGCATACTACTCTTTTTGGGCCTAACGGTTTGCCGCTAGAAATTCAGATTAGAACGACCGAGATGAATCGACTCGCTGAATCCGGTGTTGCTGCTCACTGGCAATATAAGGCAGTTGATAAAAATACAGCTATACCTCATCTCCGCACAAGAAAGTGGTTACAAAATATTGGTGAACGTGAAGAGAGCATGAGCTCCGCTGAGTTTTTAGAAAATGTGAAGGTAGATCTGTTCCCAGACAAAATATACGTTTTTACTCCTGATGGAGATATTATGCCCCTTCCTAAAGGAGCATCTATTATAGATTTTGCTTATGCAGTTCACACCGATATTGGCAATCAATGTGTTGAGGCTGAAATTGATAGAGCCCTTGTCCCGCTTAGAACAATTTTACAAAATGGCCAAACAGTAAAAATCATTACCAGTAAAAATGCCAACCCCAATCCAAATTGGATTAACTTTGCTATAACAGCAAAAGCACTTTCTAGCATACAAAATTATTTAAAAACCATTCGCAAAAGTGATGCTTATGAACTTGGTAAAAAATTACTTAACTCTGCACTTGATGACCTAAATACTTCGATTCGTAAAATTGGAAGAAAACGAAAAAATGAAGTTTTCAAAGAGCTAGGAGTTGAAAGTTTAAAGCAATTATATCAAGAAATTGGCCTAGGTGATCGACTGGCTCCTTTGACCGCAAGATATCTCGCCGTTGATAAAGACGTTGATATCAAACTTACAAAAACTAACCTCGTCATTGAGGGCACAGAAGGAATGATAGTGAGTTATGGGCATTGTTGCTATCCTATTCCTGGTGATGACGTCATGGGCTACATGAGCTCAGGAAGAGGAGTTGTTATTCATAGAAATAACTGCCGTAATCTAAGAATATTTCGTAAACACCCAACAAAATGGTTATCCGTAAGCTGGCAAAAAAATATTAACAGGCAGTTCTCCAGTCAAATTCATGTTGAAACTGAAAATAAAACCGGTGTATTAGCGGAAGTAGCAAGCACTATCGCAGACTCCGATTCTAATATTGAATCAGTGACAGTGGCTAGCCATGAAGATTATTCAGAATTAATTTTCATATTAAATGTTAAAGATAGAATTCATTTAGCACAAATAATCAGAAATATAAGGAACATGAAAAAAGTTCATCGCATCACAAGAGAAAAAAACTAATTAATAAAATTTGGAGTAATAAAAAAATGAAAAAAATAATTCATACTGATAAGGCGCCTTTGGCCATTGGCACATACTCTCAAGCAGTGGCGACTGAAAATCTAACCTTTATTTCAGGACAAATACCACTCATTCCAGAATCAATGGAAATCGTCCCTGGTGATTTCAAAGATAGAGCACACCAAGTCTTCAAAAATCTTGAAAATATAGCAAAAGCGGCAGGAGGAACATTAGATAATGCAGTTAAAGTGACTATCTTTCTTACGGATTTAGATAATTTTACATCCGTCAATGAAGTGATGGCTGAATATTTTCAAGAACCCTATCCGGCCAGAGCGGCGGTCGGTGTTTCCTCGTTGCCAAAAGGCGTGGATATCGAAGTTGAAGCTATACTGGGTCTGAAAGGGTAAAATATAATATTGTTACTTAATAATGCTAAAACTAAACTCTGAAATAAGTAGATTAAAAGGAGTGGGGCCAGCTCTAACGGCAAAATTAAACAATCGTGGCGTAAAAAAGATTGAGGATATATTATTTCTACTCCCCAGAAGGTATGAAGATCGAACCACTTTGTATCATATACAAAATGCACCTATCAATGAGCGTGTTTTAGTTTCAGGGAAAATAATAGAATCTAAAATCCTATTCTATGGAAGAAGAAGTTTATTTGTAAAAATTCAAGATCACTCAGCAGAGCTTAATTTAAGATTTTTTTATTTCTCAAGATCTCAATTGCAACAATTTAAAAAAAGCTCTCATGTCAGATGCTTTGGATTAATAAAATCTAATGGCAGAAAATACGAAATGATTCATCCAGAATATCGATTCATCAGCCCAGATGAGGAATTTAAAACTGATAACAAACTAACGCCTATTTATCCGTCTATAGAAGGAATACAGACAGGAAGACTGCGGAATTTAATTGATCAAGCTCTAAAGATAATGCGAACATCTAACCCAGATGAATTTTTGCCAAGAAAAGTTCTTAAAGAAATTAAAATGCCGACACTAGGTGATGCGCTAATTAATTTACATCAGCCTCCAGCAAAACTAAAACATGGACAAATCGATGAGGCAATTAATAGTTACAAAGAAAGATTATCTTTTGAAGAATTACTAGCTAATTATATTAGACTAAGAAAACTTAAACTGCTTGCAGCAAATATGGTTGCAGATTCTCTGAGATTCGGAAAAGATGAAATCAATCAATTCATTCAATCTTTAGAATTTAAATTAACAGCAGCCCAAGAACGGGCTTGCGAAGAAATTCTAATTGATATCAACAAATCACAACCAATGATGAGAATGCTTCAGGGTGATGTCGGTTCGGGAAAAACTGTAGTGGCGGCGATCGCCTGTCTAAAGACAATCGTCAATAAAAAACAAGTGGCTATTATGGCACCTACCGAATTACTCGCAGAACAGCATATGGAATCTTTTTCAATGTGGTTTTCTCAACTTAATATAAATATAGTTAAGTTAACTGGGGGACAAAAAAAATCAACTCGCGAAAACATTTTGATGCAAATCCAAAAAGGAGATGCCAGTTTAATTATTGGAACACATGCTTTATTTCAAGATGGAGTCAATTTTAAAGATCTAGCTCTAATTATAATCGATGAGCAACATCGATTCGGAGTTAATCAAAGAGTGGCTCTAAGAGAAAAAGGCAGTCATTCAAAAAAACAACCACATCAATTAATTATGACTGCGACGCCAATCCCAAGAACCCTCGCAATGGCCGCTTATGCAGATCTGGACTCCTCAATAATTGATGAACTGCCTATTGGGAGACAATCAATTGAAACATTAGTAATTCCTAATGATAAACGCCCGTCAGTGATTGAAAGAGTAAAAGATGCATGTACAAAAGGACAACAAGCGTATTGGGTTTGTCCATTAATTGATGAATCAGAATCAATTAAGGCCGATGCGGCAACAGCTCGATATGAATATTTAAAGAAGATGATTAAACCTTTAAGGATAGGGCTGATACATGGCCGCCAAAAAAATGCCGATAAAGAAAATACCATGCGATTATTCAAGGACGCTAAAATCGATCTTTTGGTTGCAACCACTGTCATAGAGGTTGGTGTCAATGTTCCAAACGCAAGCCTAATGATTATAGAAAATGCCGAAAGAATGGGATTAACTCAATTACATCAATTAAGAGGTCGTGTTGGTCGTGGGAATAAAAAAAGTCACTGTATTCTATTGTATAAAAAACCACTTGGAACACTAGCTCATGATAGATTATCTATATTACGAGAAACAAATGATGGCTTTGCAATCGCTCAAAAAGATTTAGAGCTGCGGGGCCCTGGTGAAATGTTAGGCACTAAACAAACGGGGCTGCCACAATATAGAATTGCAGACCTATTGAGAGATGCCCATTTATTACCAAAAGTACAAAAGATAGCTGGAACAATGATGCTTGATTTCCCTGATGAAACAAAAAATATAACTATGCGCTGGTCGAATAGCGATCATAATTATGGAAAAGTTTAGTCGTATATATGAATTTAAGTTCGAAAATTAATATTAATAACTACCTTCTGTTAATGAGATTAGATAAACCCATTGGTATCTGGCTTTTAATGTGGCCCATGCTTTGGTCTTTATGGATTGCTGGTGCTGGAGAAATATCAATAAAAATATTATCAGTTTTCCTCTTAGGGGTAGTTATTATGCGCTCTGCGGGCTGTGTTTTAAACGATTTTGCAGACAGAAAGATAGATCCTTACGTAAAAAGAACTAAAAATCGGCCCATGGCCTCTGGAAAAGTTTCTGAAAAAGAAGCGCTAATATTATTTATCGTTTTAATGTCCTTGGCTTTTACCTTGATTCTTTTTCTTAACAGAACAGCTCAAATATTTGCTATTGGAGGCGCCTTTGTTACAGCAATCTATCCATTTGTGAAGCGAGTATTATCCGCGCCACAATTAGTTCTTGGTGTAGCATTTGGTTGGGGCGTGCCTATGGCTTTTGCGGCCGTGATGGGCTATGTGCCCGCTCTCGGTTGGTTGATTTTTTCTATCGCAATAATTTGGGCATTAATATACGACACATATTATGCAATGGTTGACCGTGATGATGATTTAAACCTCAGCGTTAAATCAACGGCCATTTTTTTTGGTCGCTTTGATTTGTTTTTTATCGGAGTATTTCAATGCTTAATGATAATTCTTTTGTTTTTTATGGCACGGATAGCTGAGTTAGGATTATGGGTATATATATCAATTGTAGTAAGCCTGCTTCTTATGATTTATCACCAATGGCTAACTAGAAATAGAGACAGAGAGGCTTGTTTTAAGGCTTTTAAGCACAACCATTATATCGGTATGACTATATTTATTGGCTTAATTCTTCATTATCAAATATAAATTGAATAATCATGACTGAACAAATATTTTTTCAAAATAACATTGAACAAAGATCCAATGCAGCTGCAAAAACGTTCGCTAAGCATGATTTTATACATCATCATTGTCGTAATGATCTAATTGAGAGAATGAAGCTAATAAACCTAAGCCCAAAGACAGCTATTGATTTAGGTTGCGCTATTGGCTCAAGCTCACGATTTTTAGCGAAGCATTTTAAACAATGCCGTATCTTTAGCGTAGATTTATCTCAATCTATGTTAATCGAATCAAGAAAAAAACGATCAGTATTGGCGCGCATTTCAGAAATACAAGCATCCACTCATTCTTTACCCTTTTTCAATAATTCAGTCGATTTAATTTTTACAAATCTTTTGATGCCCTGGGTTGACAATCTGCCTCTTTTCTTTGCTGAAATTAATCGCATACTAAAGAAAGATGGTTTGTTTATTTTCTCCACGCTTGGCCCTGATAGTTTGCAAAATATCAAATCTATATGGAATAAAATTGATGATTATGAGCATGTCAATCCATTCATAGACATGCATATTATTGGTGATCTAATCTTAAAATCAGGGCTTGGTGATCCTGTTCTAGATACTGATAAATTAACCATTAATTACAAAAATATAGATTCTTTTTTCACTGACATCACAAAAACTGGCGCAAGAAATTGCCTGAGAAATAGAAATCATGGATTAACAGCTAAGCAAAAATTAAGCATGTTTAAAACAACGCTGGAAAAAAGCATCATAAATAATCAGCTGAGCATAGAATTAGAACTAATATATGGTCATGCATGGGGTAACAATTTAAACTCAAATCCCAATGAGTTTTCAGTCGATGTCTCACAAATAAAAAAACTACCCGTATAAAACTTCCCCTATGAAAAAATTAAAATTGAATTATCGCTTAACTTTTTTAACGCCTTATATCTTTTTTTTAATATTAATTTATTGTTTTGCATCACTCGGATTCTGGCAGCTGGACCGAGCTCAAGAAAAAGATGCTTTGAATAAGGCTTATTTATCTGACACAAGTTATATTGATATACAAAATCAACTTGCTGTAAATACATACCAACAAATACAAGCAAGCGGGAGCTTTATTCAAGAAAAACAAATTATAATCGATAACATCATAAGAAATGGCCAGTTAGGACAAATGATAATAACGCCTTTTGAAATCAATCATGAACTTCCTTGGCTTCTTGTTAATCGTGGTTGGGTAAAAAAAATTATAGACTCTAATAAATTGTCAGATATTAAAATTAATTCCGTAATTCAAACTATAAAAGGACGGTCTGGCAATTTACCAAGAATAGGCATTAGAGATTCTGTGGCTTTTGATGAAAACACAACTTGGCCAGCTGTAGGTATTTATCCCACGATCGAGGAAATTGAAATACAGCTTCAGCAAAATATATTGCCTTATATATTGTTATTAGGCCCAGAAGAAGAAAATGGCTTTAAAAGAAACTGGGCGCCAAGAGTATCTAGTACCTCCAATAATTATGGCTATGCTATCCAGTGGTTCTTAATGTGTTTTGGAGTAATAATACTTTTGATTAATAAACTAAAAAAATTTATATCTAATCAAAAAAAATAAACTAGTAGCGCAAAGTCAAAATTAAATTAATGATATAATTAATTTCGATTAAAATTCCACTTACAAATATACAGGGTATAAAAAATTGCAAAGTATATCGCAGACCAATCAAGCACATTGGCACGATTATTATGAGCTAACAAAACCTCGTGTTGTGGTATTAATTGTTTTTTGTGGAATCGTTGGTATGTTTCTGGCAACACCTGCATTGCCCTCTCTAAATGTTTTATTTTTTGGGGCTTTAGGGATTGGTTTAAGCGCCTCTTCTGCCGCTGTCATTAATCATGTTCTGGATGCTCAAATCGACGAAAAAATGTCTAGAACAAAAAATCGACCCCTGCCACAAGGTAAAATCTCACAGAAAAAAGCTTTGGTTTTCTCGTTTATTTTATGTGTCATTTCAATGCTAATGCTTCTGTTTAGAATAAACCTATTAACCACAATTCTAACTTTCTTTTCCTTAATCGGTTATGCAGTCATATATACAGTATATTTAAAAAGAGCAACGCCACAGAATATTGTTATAGGTGGAGCTGCCGGTGCTGCACCGCCTGTTCTTGGTTGGACCGCGGTAACTGGAGAGGTTCATAGTGACGCTCTAATACTCTTTCTTATTATATTTCTCTGGACGCCACCACATTTTTGGGCTTTAGCGATTGCAAGAAAAGACGATTACGAAAAAGCCAATATTCCAATGCTGCCAGTCACTCATGGCAATGCATTTACACGTCTATTTATTCTAAATTATACAATTCTATTGGTTGGAATCACTATATTGCCCTACCAAACTGGCATGAGTGGCCTTATTTATTTAGTCACCGCAATTATCTCTGGGACAGCATTTTTGTGGTACGCAATAAAATTAAAAAAAGACAATGATATCGAATTACCGATGCGAGTCTTTCGCTTCTCGATTCATTATCTAACAATCTTATTCACAGCTTTACTTATAGATCATTACTTGCCTTTAAGAATTAGTGATTTGTTGATCTAAATGGATGTAACCCCGATACTTGACTCTCTAAACGAGCCTCAGCGTAAAGCTGTTACTGGCCCCGCAAATCCAATGCTTGTAATTGCAGGGGCGGGCAGTGGAAAAACCAGAGTGTTAACCCATCGCATTGCTTGGTTGATTGATGTAGACAATACTTCACCACATCATATTTTAGCCGTGACCTTCACGAACAAAGCGGCAAAAGAAATGCGAAATCGTATTGAAAGATTGCTTGATATTCCAGTTAATAATCTTTGGATTGGAACCTTTCATGGTATAGCCCATCGCTTTTTAAGAAGGCATGCAGCTGATGTTAATTTACAAAAAAATTTTCAAATTATTGATTCTGGCGACCAACTCAGAATAATAAAAAGATTAGTCAAAAGTCTTGGGCTTGACGATGATCAATATAACCCTAGAAACATCCAACACTTTATTAATAAACAGAAAGATGAAGGATTGCGCTCACATCAAATAGACAACAAAAATGATCCGGATTTAATTCAAAATATTAAGCTATATCATAATTATCAAGATATATGCGATCAAGGAAGTCTTGTCGATTTTGCTGAACTATTACTAAAATCATATGAGTTATTTAGAGACAACCCATTAGTGCTCGACAAGTATCACAGAACATTCAAACATCTTTTGGTTGACGAATTCCAAGACACAAATACCATCCAATATGCCTTTTTAAGGCTGTTAGCAGGTTCTAACGGAATTCCTTTTGCGGTGGGTGATGAAGATCAATCAGTTTATGGATGGCGTGGGGCAAAAATCAAACATATTAAACAATTTCAAAAAGATTTTCCTTCAACGAAAATAATTACATTGGAGCAAAATTATCGTTCAACCGCCACTATCCTAAAAGCCGCCAACGCCATTATTATTAACAATGAAAAAAGAATGCCTAAAGAGCTCTGGACTGATGGAAAAGAGGGAGAGTTATTAAAAATTTACTCGGCTTTCAATGAAAGAGACGAAGCAGCATTTATCGTAGGGAGAATTTCTGATTGGGAAAAACAGGGAAACAAAAGATCAGAAGCAGCTGTTATTTATCGATCTAACGCTCAATCAAGGGCATTAGAAGAAGCTTTAATTAGTGCATCCATGCCCTATAGGATATATGGAGGGCTGCGATTTTTTGAACGTTCAGAGATAAAAGATGCGCTGGCTTATCTAAGAGTAGTCGCCTACCAAACTGACGACACATCTTTTGAGAGAATAATAAATAAGCCAACCCGTGGTATAGGGGCCAAAGCGCTTGATCTTATAAGGGCTGGCGCTAAAGAAAATAATTCCTCGTTATGGGAAGCCGCTTGTAATCTTGCTAAAAATGATCCCACAGGTAAAAAATTTAGTAAAATTAGCCTCTTTATTTCCCTGATAAATAAAATGAAAAGAGAAACGGCCGATTTAGAGATACACGATAAAATCGATCATTTGATTAATCTAAGTGGCTTAATCGAGCATCATCATAAAGAAAAAGGCGAACGCGGCTTAACAAGGATAGAAAATTTAGAGGAGCTGGTTTCAGCTGCAAAAAGTTATGAAATTGATAATGACGATGAAATGACTGTCCTGGATGCTTTTCTGTCACACGCCGCACTGGAAGCCGGTGAAGAACAAGCGGGCGCTTGGGAAGATTGTGTACAGCTCATGACTATGCATTCTGCTAAAGGTTTGGAGTTCCCGCTGGTATTTATGTGTGGCATGGAGGATGGATTATTTCCTCACCAGCGAAGTATAGCTGACCCAAGAAGCTTAGAAGAAGAACGCAGACTCTGTTATGTGGGGATAACCCGTGCCGAACAAATATTATATTTAACTTATGCGGAGCAAAGAAGACTTCATGGGCAAGACAATCATGCTCCACCTTCGCGCTTTATGGCTGAGCTTCCACCTGAATTAAAAGAAGAAATAAGGCAAACACGGATTAGTCCCCGTCATGTTCAAATGAACCCAAGAAAGAAAATCTTATCTAAAGAGGCTGAAACACCCGTTCAATTAGGCCAAAGGGCGCATCATAATAAATTCGGTGATGGAATAATTCTTGCTTATGAAGGTCAAGGGGTACATGCTCGCGTACAAGTTAATTTTGAAAATGCTGGAACCAAGTGGTTAGTTCTTAGTTATGCTAACCTTGACCTTAAATAGATTTAATAAATAATGTGTAATTTATTTTTCAATAAAGTAGCTGGAAAATAATATGAAAATACTCATTCTAGGTGCAGGACAAGTAGGCTCCTCGGCTGCGGAGCAACTCTCTCGTGAAGAAAGCAATGATGTCACTGTCGTCGATACAAGAACTGACATTTTAAGAGAGCTACAAGATCGGTTAGATATAAGAACAATTGCTGGTCATGCTTCTCACCCCGATATATTAAAACGCGCCGGAGCTGAAGATACTGACATTGTAATTGCATTAACCGATTCTGATGAGACCAATATGTTGGCCTGTCAAATCTCATCCACAATCTTCAACATTGAAACTAAAGTTGCTCGTATTCGCTCTGCCGCATATATGCGCACTGAAGGTCTATTCAGTCTAGAAGCAATTCCGGTCGATGTTTGCTTAAGCCCTGAACAACTTGTTTGTGAACATATAGAACAATTAATACATTATCCGGGCGCATTGCAGGTGCTTGAATTTGCCAATGGTGAGGTACGCTTAGTAGCGGCAAAAGTAAGTAAAGACGGCTCGCTCGTTGGACAGAAAATCTCGACACTTAAAGAACACATTCCTAATACAGAAGGCAGGATTGCTGCTATTTATCGTGATGGTCAATCACTTCAGCCCGAGGGAGATACAATTATCCGTTCAGGCGATGAAGTATTTTTTATTGCTGCAAAGAAAGACATCCGTGCCTTTATGAGCGAGATGAGAAAAATAGACAGTCCTGTTAGAAGAGTATTAATTGCGGGTGGAGGGCACATTGGAGTTCGCTTAGCCTCAGCCCTAGAAAATACAAATCATGTAAAAATTATTGAACGCAATCCTGAAAGAGCGAAAATCATTTCAGAACATCTAAATAAGGCTATCGTTTTAGTTGGTGATGCAGCTGATGAAGAGCTGCTACTTGAGGAAAATATCGATGATGTTGATATATTCTGTGCACTAACAAATGCTGAAGAAGCTAATATTTTATCGGCGATGTTAGCCAAAAGAATGGGCGCCAGTAAAGTCATGGCTCTCATCAATCGCCCTACTTATGCAGATTTAGTTGAAGCTGGGACAATCGATATTGCTGTTTCGCCAAAGCAAATTACCATAGGATCGCTTTTGGCTTATGTGAGAGGTGGTGATGTAGTCAAAGTGCACTCTTTAAGAAGAGGGGCTGCAGAAGCTATCGAAGCAATTGCTCATGGTGATAACAAAAACTCGCCTGTAGTGGGGAAAAAAATTGAAGACATTGATCTTCCTCATGGCTGCAATATTGTAACTATTGTTCGCGGTGAAGAAGTTATCATGGCACACCATGATACTGTTATTGAGCAAGATGATCATGTCATATTATTTTTAACAGACAGAAGAAATATTGTGCACCTAGAAAAACTATTTCAAAAAGATACAGTTTAAATAAACAAGATATGAACGAATAATGAACTGGCAAGTTATACAAAGAATAGTGGGTCTTTTATTAATGATATTCAGTATTACGATGCTGCCTCCAATCATTATTAGCCTCCTCTTTGAGGATAGCGTCTGGGCTTCTTTTCTCTTCGGGTTCATCTTAACTATATTTTCGGGTCTAATCATTTGGCTCCCTGTCCGTCATTCTGGTAATGAGCTTAGATTAAGAGATGGGTTTCTGGTGGTGGCTTTATTTTGGGTTGTACTAGGTATTTTTGGAGCTTCGCCTTTCTATTTTTCATCCCAACCAAACATGTCGCTTACTGATGCAATATTCGAATCTATGTCAGGACTTACCACTACTGGGGCTACTGTTTTAAACGGTCTTGATTTTTTACCTAAATCCATATTGTATTATCGACAACAGCTACAATGGCTTGGAGGCATGGGCATTATTGTTCTAGCCGTAGCAGTATTGCCTATGCTAGGGATTGGTGGAATGCAATTATATCGAGCTGAAACGCCTGGACCAATAAAAGACAACAAGCTAACCCCTAGAATCACAGAAACAGCCAAAGCGCTATGGTATGTATATCTTATTTTTACCATACTATGTGCCTGTAGTTATTATTTAGCTGGCATGGACGGTTTTGATGCCATATGTCATGCCTTTTCTACTGTAGCAATAGGTGGGTTTTCAACACATGATTTAAGTATTGGATATTTTAATAATACCGCTATTGAGCTTATCGCTATCTTCTTTATGTTTGCCGCCGGGGTAAATTTCTCGCTCCATTTTTTTACCTGGCGCAATAAAAACTTAATTCATTATTTTAATGACCATGAATTCAAAGCTTATTTAAAGCTCATACTGTCCATTTCAGCTTTTGTAGTTATATCGTTATTATTAAGCGATCATCTAGATAGTAAAAATATACCAGTAACCGGTATATTTCATGCCGTCTCAATCGCCACCACTACGGGTTTTACAACCACAGATTTTGCTAATTGGCCTGGAGCTATACCGATTGTCCTTATATTGGCTAGCTTTATTGGTGGCTCGGCGGGTTCCACCGCGGGAGGTATCAAGGTAATAAGATTTTTATTAATCTACAAACAAGGTGTTCGAGAAATAAAGCGTTTAGTGCACCCAAATGCAGAAATACCAGTCAAGCTAGGTCAAAATGCGGTTTCATATCGTATCGTTGATGCGGTTTGGGGTTTCTTCTCAATCTATTTAATTATTTTTGGTTTCATGCTAATCGCCATGATGATGGTTGGTTTAGACCAAGTAACCGCATTTTCTGCTGTTGCCGCCACCCTCAATAATCTAGGGCCAGGTCTAGGAGAGGTTGCCAATGGCTTTATGACTATGCCAAATAATGCCAAATGGATTGCTATCGTTGGGATGCTGCTTGGCAGGCTTGAGATCTTTACATTACTCGTTTTGTTCACACCTACATTTTGGCGTCATTAAAACTGATCGGTGACTCATAAATAGCTTTACCTACATTGCTAACACCATCGATAAAAGTATTCGTGTTATAGGAAAAACAATTTCTTGGTTAACCTTAGCTATGGTACTAACAACCTTTCTGATCGTAATATTGAGATATGCTTTTAATCTGGGGGCGATTTTCTTGCAGGAGTCTCTAGTGTGGCTACACAGCGCGATATTTTTGTTAGGCTCAGCCTATACCCTTCAATATAATGAACATGTGCGTGTAGATATTTTGTACAGAACATTCTCCAAAAAAAAACAAGATTGGATAAATACAATCGGCATCCTTGTCTTTGTATTTCCAGTATGTATTTATTTCATTAGTGCATCTTGGGGTTTTGTTTATGCTTCATGGTCAGTCAATGAAATTTCTAGAGATGCTGGGGGATTAATCTATCCAGCCATTCCTCTTTTAAAAAGTATGTTAATTCTTATGCCATTAACTTTATTTTTTCAGAGTTTATCAATCCTAATAAAAATTAATCTACACTCGAGAATTTAATCATGGAATGGATGGCTTTATTATTATTCATCGCTATCATCATAGTTCTGCTTTTCGGTTTTCCTGTAGCATTTTCTTTGGCTGGGACCTCCCTGATATTTGCCGTGGTTGGGATCATCAGCGGTTCTTTTGAACAGGCTTTTTTAACCGGCTTGCCAAATCGTATTTACGGAATAATGACAAATACAACTCTTTTGGCGGTTCCATTATTTATCTTTATGGGAATCACATTAGAAAAATCTCACATTGCCGAAGACCTTTTAGAAAGCCTTTCAGATCTATTATGGCGCCTCAAAGGGGGTCTTGGTATAGCCGTAATGATTATTGGTATGTTACTTGCCGCTAGTACCGGAATTGTTGGTGCCACTGTCGTAACGCTTGGTTTGCTTGCTCTACCAACAATGCTTAAAAAAGGATATTCAGCTGAAATTTCTGCGGGCACTGTCTGTGCAGCTGGCACACTTGGTCAAATCATTCCGCCCTCAATTGTGCTGGTCATGCTTGGTGATGTTATTTCTTCCTCGTATCAATATGCTCAATTAACACAAGGTAATTTTTCTCCCCGAACCGTTTCCGTTGGAGATCTCTTTGCTGGGGCTTTAATTCCTGGTCTTGTGCTTGTTACTTTGTATCTATTGTATATTTTTATGACGGGGTTTTTCTATCCCGAAACAATCGATCCTGATAAGGTTCTTAAGCCTAAAAATCAAAGTATAAAACAAATAGTTAGCTCTCTCTTTGCGCCACTTTTTTTAATTTTCTCAGTGCTTGGTTCAATCTTATTTGGTTTTGCAACTCCTACAGAAGCGGCTGGTATTGGTGCTACTGGGGCTCTATTTATTTCATATATAAGAAAAAAACTAACTTTCATGCAGCTGTCTGATGTCATGCAAACCACCTTAAAAATAACCAGTATGATATTCTTTATCTTAATTGGTGCCTCTATATTTTCATTGGTATTTCGAGGTTTTGGTGGTGATGAGAGCATTCGTAATTTCTTATTAGCACTGCCTGGTGACAGTTTTACCGCTATCCTTATTGTAATGTTAGCTATTTTTTTGCTCGGGTTTATTTTGGATTTTATAGAAATAACCTTTGTTGTCGTGCCGATAGTGGCTCCGATATTACTAACAATGGATATTGACCCAATCTGGCTTGGCATTATGATTGCTATTAACTTACAAACTTCGTTTTTAACACCGCCATTCGGTTTTGCGCTCTTTTATCTTCGTGGTGTCGCGCCTAACTCTATCTCTACCAAACAAATATATCGAGGAGTTATTCCATTCGTAATTATTCAAATCTTAATGCTTATAATTCTTAGTATATTTCCACAGTTAGTAACCTGGCTACCAAACTACATATACTCTTAATAAATTAATCTTAATGCTTTAGGCTTCCGATGCGCATTTTTAGGTATGCTAGCTCAGTAATATTCTGATTGGCTGAAGATTTTTTAATAAAGCTACTTATTGATTCTTCAATTTCTCTTGATGTTTCGTCTTTCTGAGTCAAATCTGCAATGGCGTTATCGGCATGTAATCGCAGCTCATTAAATACTGCTTGAGGAATTTGTTTTATTTCTATATTAGGATCATTGCTTAATTGCTCCAAAGCGACTGCATTGCCCCACATATATTCTGATGTCATATTTAAATTTGCGCTCTGACAAGCTATAGTTAAAATTTGCTGTAAATCGAGGGGTAAAGAATCCCATGCGCCTTGATTAATTATACATTCTATATTTGGGCCGGGCTCATGAAAGCCAGGATAATAATAGTATCTAGCTGCTTTATGTAATCCTAGAGAAACGTCATTATAAGGACCAACCCATTCAGCAGCATCGATTGCTCCTGTTTGCAAAGAAGTGAATATTTCAGAACCAGCCATAGTGACTTGAATTGCTCCGGCTCTCTGCATAATTTCACCGCCAAGTCCAGGCATTCTAATTTTAAGGCCAACGATATCATCTATTGTATTTATCTCCCTATTAAACCAACCAAGCATCTGAACGCCTGTATTACCAACAGGAAAGGGGACAAGATCAAAAGGTTTATAACATTTTTGCCATAATTCCAGGCCGCCGCCAAAATATAACCAGGCGTTCATTTCATTAACATTCAGCCCAAAAGGAACAGTAGTAAAATAAGGTGCAGCAGGCAGCTTGCCTCGATGATAATAAGATGAATCATGCCCCATTTGGACTGTTCCCTGACTCACTGCATCAAAAACCTCCAATGGAGGCACAATTTCCCCACCGGCATATACTTTAATTTTTAGCCTGCCATTACTGGCTTTTTCAATATTTTTAGCTAAATTATCTGCGCCTACACCCAATCCAGGGAGATGCGGAGGCCATGATGTCGCCATGTTCCATTCAAAAACCTCATTAATATTCGTAATAGGTTCTTTTGTATCAGCATGATCTTCACTGCAAGCAGAGACTCCAGCGGCTAAAGTTATACCAGTTACAAATTCTCGTCTTTTCACTTAGAGCGCTCCCATAGGTTTGAATAAAGAGTTTAAAGCGTCACCAATTTAGTGCAACTAAATTCTTTATAAATAAATATTTCCCACTTTTGATAATAAAAAATAGAATTAATAGAAATAATTCCCACTTATTAAAATTTTTATAACAAAGTGGGAAATTATCTATTGATAATTGATGCAATCAAGCATTTATAATAAAAATACACTAGACTACTTTATATAAAAAATAATTCTCATTATGCTTACATTTCTCGTAATGATATTTATATGGAGAATAGCTTGATTGCTTTACTACAGCGTGTAAAAAAAGCCTCAGTTGAAATTGAAAAAAAAGAAATTGCATCAATCCAGCGAGGATTACTAGTTTTTATCGCTTTTAAACAAGAAGACTCAAGCAAACAAGTCTTCAGGCTAGTAAAACGAATTCTAAATTATCGTATTTTCCCTGATGAAAATAATAAAATGAATAAAAGTGTTCTTGACGAGGCGCTAGATGTATTGGTAGTACCGCAATTTACTCTAGCTGCAGATACCAATAGTGGTAATAGGCCTAGCTTTTCAAGGGCGGCTGACCCAATTTTAAGTGAAAAGCTTTTTTTAGAGTTTGTTGAATGGATATCATCAGAGCATGAAAAAATTCATTGCGGTGTCTTTGCTGCAAATATGCAAGTTAGTCTTATTAATGATGGGCCCGTAACTTTTTGGTTGGAAGTTAATTGATAAAAGCGTGAATAATAAAAACTTTTGCATATTCCAAGGACAAGACGCACTATATTCATTAATGATAATAAATTGTTATACTTAGATTATTATAAATTAATGTTTAAATATTATTAGGAGTAAGAAAGATGTTATCAAACATCGGCCCATTTCAATTACTGATTGTTTTAGCAATTGTTTTAGCAATTTTTGGTACTAAGCGATTACGCACACTCGGTTCAGATTTAGGTAGTGCGGTCAAAGGCTTTAGATCAGCCGTCAGTGAGGCTGATAAAGAACCGGCTGACCAAGATAAAAACGAAACTGCTGATTTTTCTACAGCTAATACCGACCAAGCTGAAGAACCAAATAACCACTCATAATCACAATTAAGGGTTATTATGTCTGGTATTGGCTTTTGGGAATTAATTATTCTCTTCCTGATTGGCCTCATTGTTCTGGGTCCAAAACGTCTACCTCAAGTCGCTAATCAACTGGGCGAGTGGATAGGCCAGGCAAAAAGGATGACAAGAGTGATGCGGAGGCAGCTCGAAGAAGAGATTGATCTTAATGACTTAGATCAAAATTCAATCAACTTGCCTAAAGAAGATGTATCAAGACCGCAATTCGTTAATGACAACCCTGACTACAACCAAAGACCGCCTGAGCCTGAAGCTGAGCCTGAAGCTGAGCCTGAAGCTGAGCCTGAAGCTGAGCCTTCAAGCAAGAATACTAATTAATCAAATCTAAATATAATGGATCAAAAACTCGAAGAAGAGGAACTAGCAGAAGGCACTTTATTGTCTCACCTTATTGAACTAAGAAGCAGACTGTTAATTATTGCTATCTCAGTTGTTGTGGTCTTCATCTGTATGCTACCTTTCTCGAGAGATATCTTTACAGTAATTTCGGATCCACTGCGTGAAGTGCTCCCGGGCAATGCAATGATTGCGACCGCTGTAGCTTCGCCGCTCTTGACTCCTTTTAAATTAACTTTCTTTGCAGCTTTGTTTTTAGTGATGCCCATTGTTTTGTTTCAAGTATGGACATTTATTGCGCCAGGGCTGTATAAAAAAGAAAAACGCTTTGCAATTCCATTATTTATGACAAGCATGCTTTTATTTTATTCTGGAATCGCTTTTGCTTATTTTGTTGTCTTTCCCTTGATGTTTGGTTTTTTTACCTCAGTGGCCCCTGAGGGCGTAGAAGTACAAACCGACATTGCTCAATTCTTAGACTTCATAACCACAATTGTTTTTGCATTCGGCATAGCTTTTGAGGTTCCTGTTGCTACAGTATTAGTCGTTTGGGCGGGCCTTACCGACACAAAAAAACTAGGAAAAGCAAGGCCTTATGTTTTCCTAATGGCTTTTGTTGCCGGAATGTTTTTAACTCCACCCGATATTATTAGCCAAACATTACTGGCTGTTCCAGTATATCTCTTGTATGAATTAGGCATCATCATGTCTAAGGTGTTTGTTATTAAAGAGCCCGCTGATAATGAATAAAGTTATTTGTAGACAGGCCAATACGCCAACAAGTTACTAAATATGAATGACACAGTTTTGGGACACCCAAAAGGACTGGTAACCCTCTTTTTTACCGAGATGTGGGAAAGATTGAGCTTTTATGGAATGAGAGCTCTGCTGGTGCTATTTATGACAGATCAAGTCATCAATGGAGGTATGGGCTTAACCGATGCCGATGCAACAGCAATTTATGGTATCTATACTGCGCTTGTT
Source organism: Woeseiaceae bacterium (assembly GCA_028822065.1). Classification (GTDB taxonomy): domain Bacteria; phylum Pseudomonadota; class Gammaproteobacteria; order Steroidobacterales; family Woeseiaceae; genus SP4260. Next base: position 24,441 of record JAPKEL010000006.1, read on the forward strand.
TATCTGGTTGCATTACCGGGCGGATGGATTGCTGATCGAATAATTGGAGCACAATCAGCAATTTTGGCAGGTGGAATTATTATTATGTGTGGGCATTTTGTGCTTGCCATCCCATCAATAAACACATTTTTTTTAGGTTTACTCTTGGTGATTTTAGGCACCGGGCTTTTAAAGCCTAATATAAGCGCAATCCTTGGCGCACTATATATGCGCGGTGATCACAGGAGAGATGCGGGCTTTTCAATCTTTTACATGGGGATCAATCTTGGTGGTATGTTAGGTCCAATAATTTGTGGCGCTTTAGCTCAAAATGAAAATTTTGGTTGGCACTATGGCTTTGCTGTTGCTGGAATCGGCATGCTATTTGGCGTAATTCAATTTTGGAAAACCAGGCAGTATTTGGGTCAAGCAGGCAGGAAAAATATCAATTTCAATATGCGACAAAAGCAATTTTTATTTTTAGTCTGCATGCTCATCGTGCTCGGATTATTCTGGTTTTCTAGGCTTAATATAGAAAATATCAATTTTATAAAAATCTCTGAAATAACTACCTATATAATTTTATTTGCCGCATTTGGTTTTTTTGCCTATGTGCTCCTATTAGGAAAACTAAACACACAAGAACGTAGTCGGGTATGGGTAATAATAGCGCTTTTTCTGGGGGCCTCTATGTTTTGGGCTGGTTTTGAGCAAGCAGGTTCATCTTTAAATCTATTTGCGAATCGATATACGAAGCTTGAGTTTGGTTGGCTAACGCTCTATTCCTCGTGGTTTCAATCAGTCAATTCTATTTTTATAATTATCTTTGCTCCTATGTTTGCTTATTTGTGGATTTGGCTTGCTAAAAAAAATCTCAATCCATCTACGCCTACAAAATTTGCTATTGGCTTATTATTTCTAGCACTAGGATTCTTTATGATGGTTATGGCATCTTCCATTGTCGCCAATGGTAATCAGGCCATGCCTACCTGGTTATTATTAACTTATCTTTTTCATACATTTGGTGAATTAGCACTCTCTCCAGTAGGGTTGTCAGTTACAACCAAGCTAGCGCCTAAGCGTTTTGTCGGTCAAATGATGGGTATCTGGTTTGTTGCTTCGGCCTTAGGAAATCTTATTGCAGGGCGCATAGCAGGTGAATTCAATGCAAACAATATATCTAGCTTTCCTGATCAATACTTCAATATCGTTCTCACCTCCGCTGGAGCTGGAATTATCTTATTACTTGCAAGCAAATCACTTCAAAAACTCATGGGTGACGTTGAATAGTATTCATTACGATTAACCAGATTGTCCTAAGCAAATGCCTGCATAGGCTAGCTTTATCTTTGCATTACCAAGAAAACAACTGTTATCGTAAGTTTTTCTATCAACTCCACAAACAGGGGCATATTCATGCGAGCAATTTTGACCTTGCGCCTCACATAAGCCGGCATGAAGAATTCTTTCTCCGGCTCGCTCAGCCACACATGCATTTATAAATGTTTTATTAGTCTTACCGCATACTGGTGCATATATTCCGGTACAAGAACGAGCATCACATGCCCCTTGAGTAAAGTTTTTGTGCTCTGCAAACTCAGCTAAACACGCATTATTATAGGTAACATTTTCGGCGCAAACTGGCGCAATGATTTCAGGGCATGACTTAACATCACATGCGCCCATGCTCTGTACTAGCATATTGTCGGTATCGGCTTCACAACGATTTCTGTAGGTTTGCCCATTCATCCCACAAACTGGCTCATATATATTCTGGCATGCCCCTTGCCCGATACATGCAATCGGTTCAATTATCTCAATGCCCGCCGAAACCGCTAGACAGGCGTTATCATAGGTTATGTTATCAACACCGCATACAGGAGCATATTCTTTAGAGCATGACATTGAAGGATCTTTGCATACGCCCGTATAATCAATCTCTATAGCGGCTACATCAGCAAAACATACGTTTACAAATGTATTGCCATCCATCCCGCAGACAGGTTGAAAATCTTTTTTGCATTTTAGCTGGCTAGTAATGTTTTCATTTTGTGCGGCTGCACTTAATGAAAACATTACCAGAAGTGAAATAAATGTGTGCTTAAACATGTATTAATTTTTAACCGCTACGCCCCAATAATTATATGAAAAAAGTCGGTATCCTGGAATATACATTCTTTCATCTTGTTTCAATATAAAGCCCGCTTCTTGTAATAAAATAGGGATATTACGATTTAAATTACACCCTCCTGCTAATTTTCGCCAGACAGGATTTACTATATTTTGTAAAAATTTTACAGGCTCATCTGGGGCGCTGCCATGCTCGGAGAACAATAATTTACCGCCGGGTTTTAAAACTTTTAACATCTGCTGCAACGCTAACTCTACATCTGGAATAGTGCAGAGAACATAAGTAACCACAATGGTGTCAATACTCGCTTCTTCAAATGGAAGCTCTTCACTTGGTGTAGTTATAAATTCAATGTTTAACTGGGAGTCTCTTGGTGCTTTTTTTGCTAAAACCTGCATTCCTTCAGAAGGCTCTAGCGCCCAGATTTTTATCACTTTTTGTGAATCATAAAAAGGAAAATTTAATCCTGTGCCTACCCCTATTTCAAGGACCACACCTTCAGCGTAAGGAACAATTTTCTGTCTTTGTTTGCTGGCCGGCTTAGAAGAGCAAGCTAAATTAACCAAATAAGGCAACACTCTTTCTTCATAAATACTCATATAGTTAATGATAATAATTTATGTTGCGATTTAATACATTTATCGCCTCGGATAACTGAATATCATTACTTATGTCAGTTTTTGTAGCAGGAAACAAAGATATTGCATAATTGCTGCTTTTAATTAATATATCTGGCCTAATACCCAGCTCATTAATTGGCTCACCCGAAGGCCTAAAATAACGTGCGGTTGTTAGCTTTATCGCTCCTCCATCAGACAAAGGAATAACTGATTGTATTGATCCTTTACCATAGGTAGCAGTACCAATAATTATGGCTCGCTTGTTATCTTGCATGGCTCCAGCAAAAATCTCTGCCGCAGAAGCAGAATATTTATTCACAATTATTGCAATGGGTAAATCTGCTAATATATCATCTTGACTGGCTGAACGAACAAACATTAAATCGTTTTCACGGCCTTTTGCGGACACAATAATACCGCTACTTAAAAAAAGATCTGATACATCGACAGCGCTCTCTAATGTACCTCCAAGATTGTTACGAATATCAATAATTAATCCTTTAATAGAATTATTTGCAGCCATGACGGAGCGGCAACTATTACTTATAGCCCGATTTATTTCTAGTTGTGTTTGATTATTAAATTTATCAAGTTTGATATAGCAAAAGTTAGAAGCTAGCATTTCTGAATACACGCTTGGTATGTATATTTTTTCACGCATCAATTTAATGCGCGTTACTTCATTGGTTATTAATTTTTTGATCAAAAGGCTTACTTCGGTTCCAATTTTACCGTCAAGCTGGTGCGATATAACAGGCAAGGTATTGCCCGTTAATCGCTCATTATTAATTTCAATTATTTCATCACCAAGCCCAATCCCGGCATGAAATGCAGCGGAGTTTTTTATAACATCAGCAATCTTGATATGGCCCGAATCCTGATAAACCGTCACTCCAATCCCTGAATAGACGCCCTCTGCTGAAATACGCACTTGTCGATAATCATCGTCACTCAAAATCTCAGAATACTCATCCAAACCAGACAAGATTCCAGTAACAGCGCTATTAATCAAAACATCATAATCGACCTCATCAACATACTCTGATTGTATCTGTTTGATGATTTCATTAAATAATGATGGAGCCTTATAAGTTTTTGACTCAATATAATAAGGAGATAAATAATCATTACTTAAGCTTAAAATTAAGCTTAAAATAATACCCACAATAATAGCTAAAACGCCTCGTTCTTTTATGGTCATATTCAAATAACTTCTTGTGGTAATTTTATAAAAGAAACAAAATATTAATTAAAAAATTTCAATCACTTTTCGATTAAAAGAGCTGTATACTCGTCCCTCTAAGACAATGATGTCATAAAACAAGCAAAAAATATTATAAAAAATGAATATCTACGAATTTATAAGTGATCATCTCATATTAACTTTTGGTTTAATTCTGAGCTTACTATTATTAATTTTCAATGAGCTCAAAGTAAAGCAGCAAAATATTGCTAATATTGATCCCTTTAAAGCGGTCAATTTAATGAATGCTGGCGCTAAGGTCATAGACATAAGATCACCAGAGGCATTCAAGACAGGTCATATAGTCAACTCAAAAAATATGTCTCTAGATCAACTCAATGGCAATCAAAAAAAATTAAACAAAATAAAAAATCGCTCAACAATAATTATTTGTGACAACGGTGTAGCGTCCAGCAAAGCTGTAAACTCTCTTAGAGCTTCAGGCCAAGACAATATTTATGGTATCAGCGGGGGTATCGCAGGCTGGACAGAGGCTAATATGCCATTAATTACTAAACATAAAAAATAACATGCTCAATAAAAACAAAGTGACAATTTATACGGCCTGGTATTGCTCATTTTGTGACGATGCAAAAAAAATATTGGACAACAACAAAATTGACTACACTGAAATCCCAACAAGCAAGAATAATGAAACGTGGCAAGAAATGGTAAAATTAAGCGATAAAAACACAGTGCCTCAGATTTTTATAAATAATAAGGCAATTGGTGGTTTTGATAACTTGTCCTTACTCAATAATAACGGTGAACTTAATAAACTGTTAAAATAATTAATCTTAAAAAAATTTAAGGAACTTAATATGTCAGAAGAAGAAACTCCCACAAAACAAATCATTATTCAAAAGCTATACATAAAAGATGCGTCATTTGAATCACCAAATACGCCAAATGTATTCAAAGGTGGCGAATGGAATCCTAAAACTGATCTCAATCTAAGCAGCAGCCATGTTCCTTATGAAGATGATACTCATGAAGTGGTTTTGACCATTACTGTTGAGGCAAAAGACGAAGATAATGTCATTTTTTTGGTTGAGTTAAAACAAGCAGGCTTGTTCCAAATAAGCGGCTATGAAGAAAAAGAGCTTGAAACAATTATAGGCATATTTTGCCCTAATACTCTTTTTCCTTATGCTCGTGAATCAATCGCTAATATTATAACAAAGGGTGGCTTTCCAGAGTTCTTGTTACAGCCAATAAACTTTGATGCTCTTTACAACGAATCAAAAAAAAGAGCAGCTTCTCCGACCGCTGATATAGAAGATAAAGGTGCTTCGGAGACAACCCACTGAATATTATTGATCAATCCTCTGAACTAGGGTCAATTACAATTATTGGCTCTGGATCTTGGGGGACTGCGTTAGCATTGCAACTATCAGCCAAGCAATACATAGTAAAAGTGTGGGGTAGAAACTCTGCCTACATCGAAACAATAAATAAAAATCGAGAAAACAAACAATATTTACCCGGTATTAAGTTGCCAGAAAATATTCAATTTTTCTCAAATCTTAAAGAATCCATACAAGATTCTGATGTGGTATTAATTGCCACCCCAAGTAAAGGCTTTAGAAATATCTTGATAAATCTAAAGGCGCTTGGAAGTGAATTTGATATCTGCTGGGCAACTAAAGGATTTGAAGTTGACACAGGATTATTGCCACATAATATTTGCGAAGAAATTTTTGGGCAGAATCAAAATATGGCCGTTATATCCGGACCTTCCTTTGCGGCAGAAGTTGCACAAAAGAAACCCACAGCCGTTACGGTTGCTTCAAATAACCTAAACTTTAGTAAACATATTGCATCAAGCCTGTCTGATATAAACTTTCGGGCCTATACCACCCAAGATATTACAGGTGTTGAGATTGGTGGTGCAATCAAAAATATTATTGCTATTGGTGCCGGCATATCAGATGGTTTAAATTATGGTGATAATGCACGTATTGCATTAATTAATCGTGGATTAGTTGAAATGCAAAGGCTCGGTGTGTCACTTGGTGCGGATAAGAATACTTTTCTTGGTTTGTCTGGAATGGGCGATTTAGTCTTGACCTGTACAAGCGATCTTTCCCGTAATCGGCGCTTTGGCCTTGCTATTGCTAAAGGGAATTCCATATCGAAAGCTAGAAGTGATATTAATCAAGTCATCGAAGGAATTGATGCAACTGCCGCTGTATTTAGGTTGTCAAAAAAAATGAATATCAAGATGCCCATTTGCAAAACGATAAGCCGGATTATTTTTGAGGACCTCAAGCCAAGCCTCGCAGTTGAAGAGCTAATGTCTAGAGATCTTCAGACTGAATGACCTCAGCACCAAAAAAATTTAATTGCCGCCACGCTTCATAAACTACAATAGCGACCGCATTAGATAAATTTAAACTCCTGTTACCAGGCCGCATCGGAATTTTCAATGTCTCTTCAACTATAGGCGAGCTTAATATATTAATCGGTAAACCCCTAGTTTCTGGGCCAAATAAAAATGCATCATTCTTTTTATAATTTGGAACATCGTGGCTAATTGTTCCCTTAGTGCTGAATGCAAACAATCGAGGTGAATCCAAAAAATTACAACACTTAGCCAAAGAAGCGTGCATTTTAATTTCAGCAAGCTCACTATAGTCGAGTCCTGCACGCCGCAATTTTTTTTCATTTAAACTAAAGCCCAAAGGTTCTATGAGATGCAGCCTTGCTCCAGAATTTGCACATAGCCGAATTATATTTCCCGTATTAGGCGGAATTTCTGGTTCAAACAAAATTAAATTAAACATAAAAATCTCTAAAATTATTTACTCGCTGTAAAATCCGTTATTCTTTATAATTGATCTTACTATTGATAGTAAAACATTAAACATGAATAAAAAGCACCACCCACTAAAATTAAATCTTAATACCAACTTTTGTGGCTTAGCTTTAACTTCACCTACCATGCTTCTCTCGGGTTGTGTTGGTTTTGGCGAAGAATATACGCGGATTGAAGGTTTCTCAAACAAAGATGTAGGCGGGATTGTCTTAAAAGGGACCACCCTTGAACCTCGCTTAGGCAATGCCAATCATCGTGTCTATGAAACTCCAATGGGCATGCTAAACGCTATTGGGCTGCAAAATCCTGGGTGCGATCAGGTCATTAATCAAATTCTGCCAAGTTTAGATATTAGTGAAACACAATTCATTGCAAATGTTTGTGGATCAACGATAGAGGACTATGCCAAGGTAACAGAAAAATTTGATGACTCAATGGTTGCAGCCATTGAAATAAATATTTCCTGCCCAAACATTAAAGAGGGCGGCGTATCTTTTGGAAATTATCCAGAAATGTCAGCGAAAGTCATTGCTGCATGCAGAAAAAAAACAAAAAAACCTATTATTGCGAAATTATCGCCCAATCAAACTGATATAAAAGAAAACGCAAAGCAATGTATAGAAGCAGGAGCAGATGCGCTAGGTGTTATTAATACAATCATGGGAATGGCCATAGACGTTGAGACTCGAGAACCAATCATTGCCAATGTACAAGGTGGCCTTTCGGGCCCTGCTATTAAACCGATCGCTTTATTAAAGGTGAAGCAGGTATATGAGGTTGCTGGCCCGCTGGGTATCCCTATTTTGGGTCAAGGTGGAATTGCATCTTCAAATGACGTGCTGGAATTTTTAATCGCAGGTGCGACCGCAGTAGGAATTGGTACGGCTCTATTTTATGATCCGATGATATGTAAAAAAATTAATACTGACCTAATAAACTACATGGATAAACACAATATAAATTCTATTCATGAAATCATAGGAAGTTTAAAGTTATAAAAAAACCGGCTAATTAAAAGGCCGGTTTTTAATGTAGTCTCTGAAATAATTACAAACTATAATACATATCAAATTCTACCGGATGCGGCGTCATTCTAAGCCTCGTGACATTTTCCGTCATTAATTCAATATAAGCATCAATTAATTCATCACTAAAAACATCCCCTGCTTTTAAAAACTCTCTGTCTTTATTGAGAGCTGCCAATGCTTCATCAAGGGACAATGCAACTAAATTTAATTCTTTTTCCTCTTCAGGAGGCAAGTCGTATAGATCTTTATCCATAGCATCGCCTGGATGTATTTTATTTTTTATACCATCAAGCCCTGCCATCATCAATGCAGCAAAAGAAAAATATGGATTTGCCATTGAGTCAGGAAACCTAACTTCAATTCTTCTCGCTTTTGCGTTTGCTTCATGAGGAATTCTAATAGAAGCAGACCGATTGCGGGCCGAATAGGCCAATATAGTCGGCGCCTCAAACCCAGGCACTAGCCGTTTATAACTATTGGTGGCTGGATTAGCAAAGGCATTTATTGCTTTGGCATGCTTAATAATACCACCAATATAATAAAGAGCGGCCTCTGAAAGTCCGCCATAGCCGTCTCCAGTAAAAAGATTATTACCATCTTTAAAAATAGACATATGAACATGCATGCCACTTCCATTGTCATTCACTATGGGCTTCGGCATAAATGTAGCTGTTTTTCCATAACTATGAGCAACATTATGTACAACATATTTTAATATTTGTACTTCGTCTGCTTTTCTGGTCAGGGTATTATATTTAGCGCCTATTTCACATTGTCCAGCGGTACCAACTTCATGATGATGTACTTCAGTTTCTACGCCCATTTCATCTAAAGCGATACACATAGCAGATCTTATATCATGTAATGAATCCACTGGCGGTACAGGAAAATAACCTCCTTTAATGCCCGGTCTATGTCCAGTATTACCCTCTTCGTATTCTGTCCCTGAATTCCATGCCGCTTCTGCAGAGTCGATTGCATAGAAAGCGCCTTTCATAGCATCATCCCAACGAACATTGTCAAAAACAAAAAATTCATTTTCAGGGCCAAAATAAACATCATCACCGATGCCAGAGGATTTAAGATAAGTTTCAGCTCGTTGAGCAAGCGATCTAGGACAACGATCATAACCTTGCATTGTGGCGGGTTCAATTACGTCACATCTTAAATTTAATGTTTCATCTTCGGCAAACAAATCAACAACCGCTGAAGCAGGATCCGGCAAAAGAATCATGTCTGAATCATTAATGCCCTTCCAACCACTAACAGAGGAGCCATCAAACATTTTTCCACCCTCGAATAATTGATCCTTAACGGTATGGGCAGGAACAGTAACATGATGTTCTTTTCCCCTTGTATCCGTAAAACGAAAATCTATAAATTTAATCTCTTTTTCTTTAATTAATGCGATTACATCAGCGGCGGTCATTGTAGTTACTCCGAATTAATATGTTCTTATTTTTAAAAATTACCTTCAAAAAAGATACCATTAGCTATTCAAAATGCTGATATTTTGTAAATTTATTGAAGAAAAATTACCTAAAAAAATAACTTAATATTTTCTTCCCATGATAATTCAAAAAAAATATTTTTTATATATTAAAATTAGAAAAATTAAATAAATTTCAACTGAAATAAAATATTCTTAGTTAACTATATAATGCATTCCACCACTAAGCATTAAATGCAAGGTATACTATTGAGACAATAAATCTAATAAAAAATTTATCATAATAAACCTTATTTAACTTAAGATTCATCAACCAATTATGACTGCAAAAACAATGGAAGAGCTAGTAGCTCTATGTAAGCGACGGGGTTTTATTTTTCAATCCAATGATATCTATGGTGGCCTTCAAGGGCTCTATGATTATGGGCCCTTAGGTGTAGAACTTAAAAATAATCTCAAAAAAACTTGGTGGAACTCCATGGTTTATGAAAGAGATGACATAGAGGGACTAGATGCATCAATTCTTACTAATCCATTGGTACTAAAACAGTCGGGACATGAAGATACATTTGCTGATCCGATGGTAGATTGCAGAGACTGTAATTCAAGGTGGCGGGCAGACCATCTTAAGGATGGAAAATGCCTATCGTGTAATTCTCAAAATCTAACAGAACCAAGACCTTTCAACTTAATGTTTAAAACTAGCGTTGGGCCTGTTGATGATGGAAGTTCGTTTGCCTATTTAAGACCGGAAACAGCCCAACAAATTTTTATTAATTTTAAAAATGTCTTAGATTCTACGCCACATCATCTGCCTTTTGGTATAGCACAAATTGGAAAAGCTTTTAGAAATGAAATAACCCCAAGAAATTTTATATTTAGAGTCAGGGAATTTGAGCAAATGGAACTTGAATTTTTTGTTGAGGAAGGTACAGATGAGGATTGGCATAAAATTTGGACTGATTTAAGAATGGCTTGGTGGTTAAAACAGGGAATAAATGAAAAAAATCTAGAGCTCCTTAACGTCCCTCCAGGTGATCTTGCGCATTATTCTAAAGCAACTATTGATATTATGTATAAATTTCCACATGGCTTAGAAGAATTAGAGGGTATAGCAAATCGCACAGATTTCGATTTAGGCTCACACACAAAAGGTCAAGCAGACCTTAATATTTCAGCTAAAGTTTCAAAGAATGATCACTCCAATAGTAAGTTAGCTGTACAAAATATAAATAATAAAGAATGGAAAATACCCTATGTTATCGAACCATCTGCTGGGGTTGATAGAGGCGTCTTAGCGATACTGAATGAGGCTTATAAAATAGAAGCCCTAGAGAATGGCAAAGAGAGAATCGTACTTTCCTTTAAACCTCATCTAGCCCCAATCAAAGCTGCGGTCATACCATTAAAAAGAAATAATAAGGATCTAGTTGCAGCTGCAACCTCACTAAAGTCAACGTTACAAAAACAACAATTAGGAAGAATAGTTGTAGAAAATTCAGGGAATATTGGCAAAAGCTACCGACGTCATGACGAAATAGGAACTCCACTGTGTATAACAATCGATTTTGATTCACTTGAAGACAATACAGCCACCGTAAGAGATAGAGATACCATGGTGCAAAAAAGAATGCACCTAGACGAAATTCCTCAATATGTTACTGAGTATATAAATAATAGTTAAAAGGGTATTTAATTAATGAGTTTATTGCGCTCCTTATTCTTTCAATTTTATCTTTATATTTCTGTATTATGTGCCAGCATTCTGGTTGTATTATCCTTTCCTCTGCCCTACGCAATAAAATTTTCAATTGCACGAAACTGGGGCCAGAGCATGCTATGGGTAGGGGAGAAAGTATGTAATATAAAATTCCAGGTCGAAGGAAAAGAAAATATTCCTCTTCAACCTAGCGTTATAATGATCAAACACTCCAGTGTATTTGAGGCCTATGCGCAACTGGTAGTTTTTCCCCAACAAACCTGGGTTGTAAAAAAAGAACTACAGTGGGTTCCAATATTTGGTTGGGCGTTAAATATACTAAAAGCGATACCCATTAATCGCAAATCAGGCCGAACCGCAGTGACTCAGGTTATTGAAGAAGGGAAGAAAAGATTGAAAAATGGAATTTGGATTACAATTTTTCCAGAAGGCACAAGAATGAAACCTGGGGAAACAAAGAAATTTGGTATTAGTGGTGCGATATTAGCCAAATCAGCTAATGTTAAAATTATTCCAGTGGCACACAATGCTGAAGATTTTTGGGAAAGTCACAAAATAATAAAAAAACCTGGAACCGTCCGTTTTTGCATTGGTAGGCCAATCAATACCCAAGAAAAGGAAGTTAGAGAAATTAATTTAGAGGTTAAGGAGTGGATTGACTCAAAAATGAAAGTAATTAGTAAATCTCATTTTTAGACATCTAAGTTAACAGTTGTGAGCGCATTCTTTTCGATAAACTCCCGCCGTGGCGCTACAACATCACCCATCAGTGTTTCAAAAATTTCATTTGCCTTAAATGCATCACCAACATTAACTTGTAACAATCTTCGAGTCTCTGGATTCACAGTAGTTTCCCAAAGCTGATCTGGATTCATCTCGCCAAGACCTTTATATCTTTGGATATATTGCCCTTTTCTCGCTTCTGTTAACAACCAATTAATTGCTTCAGCAAAAGAATCGATTTCTTGTTTTTTTTCGCCTTTTAACAAAAAGGCGCCTTTACTCAACAAATCTTTAGTTTTCATTCTTAAGCTAATAATCGATTTATAATCACTAGTTCCAAAAAATGAACGTGGAATATAACGCAAAGAGGCCACTCCATGTCTTAACTTTTTGATCATAATTCTAAGTGTTTTACTCTCCGGCTCATTACTTTCGAAAACAATGGCTATAGTTTCGCCCTGATTCTCCTGATTACGTGCTTTAGTTACAATGTCATTTAATTCTTTTGCAACTTCTTTTATATAATTTGCTAATTTTTTATCGTCTTGAATATCTTTAGGGTTCACCTGTTTTACATTACAAATTGCTTGCATAACCTCTGCATCATATCTTTTTGAGAGATTTTGCAGTATGCCTTCAGAACGAACATATTCGTTTGCTAATTCTTCAAAAGCGATATCGGAAAGTGCTGGCGAGGTTTTAGAGACATGTAATTTAGCGTTTTCTAATGCAAGTTGGAGCAGATATTTTTCTAGCTCCGCATCATCTTTAACGTATATCTCTTGCTTGCCTTTTTTAACTTTATATAGCGGCGGTTGGGCGATATAAATATGCCCTCTTTTAATCAACTCTTCCATCTGACGGTAAAAAAATGTTAATAATAATGTTCGAATATGCGAACCATCTACATCCGCATCGGTCATAATTATTATTCTGTGATAACGAAGTTTCTCAGGATCAAAGTCTTCCTTTCCTATTCCACAGCCCAGCGCAGTTATCAAAGTTCCTACTTCAACCGAAGATAGCATTTTATCGAATCGTGCTTTCTCCACATTCAAAATCTTACCCTTCAAAGGAAGGATGGCTTGTGTTTTTCGGTCTCTGCCTTGTTTGGCAGACCCACCCGCTGAATCTCCTTCGACGAGAAAAATCTCTGACAACGCCGGATCTTTTTCTTGGCAATCTGCAAGCTTTCCAGGTAAACCAGCAATATCCAAAGCCCCCTTTCTTCGGGTCATTTCTCGAGCTTTTCGAGCAGCATCTCGAGCACGAGAAGCATCTACAATTTTACTAACGATAATTTTAGCTTCTTGAGGGTGCTCCAAAAGAAATTCAGATAGCTTGGCAGCCATTGAAGATTCCACAATCCCTTTAATTTCAGATGAGACTAATTTATCTTTAGTTTGAGATGAAAATTTTGGATCCGGGACCTTAACAGATAAAACCGCAGTTAAGCCCTCTCTGGTATCATCACCGCTGGGGGTAAATTTATCTTTACTGCCAGACATTTCTTTTTCAATATAATTATTCAACGTTCTGGTGAGCGCGCCCCTAAAACCAGCAAGATGTGTTCCTCCGTCTTGTTGTGGAATATTGTTTGTATAACAAAAAACATTTTCCTGGTATCCATCATTCCATTGAAGCGCGGCTTCTACGACAACATCATCTTTTATATTAGTAAAACTAAAGATCTCTTTGTGCACCGCTGTTTTATTTCTATTTAAATGTGTCACGAATGCATTAATTCCGCCTTCGTACTCAAAAATATCATGTTTATCGTCTCGTTCATCAATTAGCTCAATCTTTACCCCAGAATTTAAAAAAGACAATTCTCTTAGCCTTTTTGACAATATCTCATATTCAAACTCGATATTATTAAATGTCTTATCACTGGGTTTAAATCTCAGCATAGTGCCGGTCTTAGTTGACTTACCAATAGCTTTAATAGGAGCAAGCGGGGCACCTTCTTTGTATTCCTGCTGATAGACCTTGTTATCTCGGTTAATGGTTAATACAAGATGCTCTGAAAGGGCATTAACAACAGATACGCCAACACCATGTAGACCTCCTGATACTTTATATGAATTATCGTCAAATTTACCACCGGCATGAAGGACCGTCATAATGACTTCCGCCGCTGAGATTCCTTCTTCTGGATGAATGTCAACAGGGACACCCCTACCATCATCAGTGACGGTGATAGACTCATCAGCATGGATAATCACCGTAATTAAATCACAATGGCCAGCAAGAGCTTCATCGATTGAGTTATCGACGACCTCAAAAACCATATGATGCAATCCAGTTCCATCATCGGTATCACCGATATACATACCTGGTCGTTTTTTTACAGCCTCAAGGCCCTTTAAAACCTTGATATTACTACTGTTATAGTCTTCTTCTGCCGCCATAAATATACCCTTAGAATGAGGAGTTTTAGTATACCATTTTCAGGTAATTTTAGGTTAAAATTTGCGGTATATTTCTTTTCAAAAAAACATTGCTACATCAGGAAAATACCCGACAAAAAGATTATGAAGATATGCCCTGAAACAACTCCAAAAATAAACATCATGAATAGAAAAAAAACACCATATGGCTTAAGATTATAACATCTAAGTATTTGATTTAATTGAATATATTATATATATGTCGTGTTATCACAAAATATTTTTTATTACTCCATGTTCCACGTGAAACACATTAGGCTGCTCAGGAAATAAACTTTTATCAGGATTAATGGACGTCGCTATTACCTGAGAGCTTAGGCTGACAACCTCCTTCATTAGTTTTTTTATGGATTTACTATCAAGCTCCGCTGCAGGATCATCTAAAAGCAACAATAACGGCTGTTCTGTGTACTCCTGGACAATCTCCACAGCCGCCAAAATCATGGCACAGGCCAGTAGTTTTTGTTGTCCGCGTGATACTTGTTTTTTTGCTATCCTTGTGTCAAATGCAATAGAAATATCTGCTCTATGTGGTCCGGCTTGTGTACTTTTTAAAAATAGATCTCTTGTTTCGTTTTTAATTAGAACCTGCTCTAAATGAAAATCATCAGGCCACCCCCTTTCGTAGAGGAAAGACACCTCCCCTCCCAAGAGAGAAGATGTAATTTGCGTAATTGAGGGCTCTAAGATTTCAAAAACAGCTGATCTGAGTGTATTAATGGACTCACCTAGCTTTGCAAGGCTCTTATTCCAGCTTTTTAGCTCGTTTGATGAACTATTATTTTTAAGTAACAGGTTTCTTTGTTTTAAGGATCGCCTATAGTCTCTCCATAGGTTTAGATAGCTTGGTTCCACGTGAAACACCACCCAATCTAAATATCGACGCCTTTCTTCTGGGGGCCCCGCAACTAAACTATGAATATTTGGATCTATTACCTGAAGTGGAAGAGCTCTAGCAAGCGACTCCAGGCCACCTTTTTGATCCCCATTAACACTCAAGCCCAAACCGCCCACACCATTGGTAAAGCCAAGTTTATCGTGCTTCTGCTGGGTTGAGGTTTTTCCAAACAACAAAAAATCGCTCGCGCCATGCTTAACTAGTTCTTTTGTGTTAGCGCCCCTAAATGACCGCCCTCTTCCGAGACAACCAATCGCCTCTAGTAAACTGGTTTTTCCAGAGGCATTATCCCCATAAATCAAATTATATTGAGGATGAAGATGAAGGTCCGCCTCTTCATAGACCCGAAAATTTGTAGCCTTAAAGTAGAGTAAAGACAACTACCAACCTAAAGACGCATAGGCATAACAACAAACTTTGCCTGATCATTGCCAGGATCGGTGATTAAACAACTTGAGTTACCATCCACCATCGATAAACTTACCTCATCTGCATCAATAACGCTCAACGCATCAATCAAATAGTTCACATTAAACCCAACCTCGATATCAACACCAGTATATTGAATCTCAAGAGACTCTTCTGCTTCTTCTTGCTCTGGATTGTGGGCCTGAAGTGTAAGTTGGTTTTGATTGATAACCAAACGGATTCCGCGATACTTTTCATTAGATAATATAGCTGTACGCTGTAATGAGGTTTTAAGAGCGTCTTTGTTGGCAAGAAAGTGATTGCTTGTATCGCTTGGTATAACGCGCTCATACTCAGGAAACCGCCCATCAATGAGTTTTGATGTAAAGCAAATGGTATCGAAAGCGACTCTGATATGATTTACACCCAACTCAATTGTAATATCCGTGGTTCCTCCGAGAAGACGCTGAAGCTCCAGAACACCCTTCCTTGGGATTATTACAGATTTATTCTCTGACGCAGTAGAGTTGAGTTGTTTTTGACAAAAAGCAAGTCTATGGCCGTCAGTGGCCACCGCTTTGAGTTGATTGCTATCGATTTCAATTAATAATCCATTTAAATAATATCTTACGTCTTGTTGGGCCATGGAAAATTGTGTATTTTCAATAAGATACCTTAAATCCAGTTGGCTTATTTTGATTTGTTGCTCGCCATTAATGTTAGGAATGAGTGGAAACTCGTTCGCGGGAAGTGTTGTTAGGCTAAACTTACTTTTACCAGAAGTAATAACAGCCTTTTTTTCATTCATTCCTATTGAGATGATTGAGCCCTCAGGAAGTGATCGACAAATATCGAGTAGCTTGCGGCCCGGAAGAGTTGTGGTAAGTGAATCAGAACTATCAATATTAAAAGTAGATATTAACTCTACCTCTAAATCTGTAGCTGTTAATGTAAGAACATTACCCTCACACGATAACAATACATTAGCTAAAATAGGCATGGTTTGTCGTCTCTCTACTACACCAATTATAGATTGTAAGGACTTTAATAAATCTTCTCTTTTTAAGGCTATGTTCATATTGTTACCTGTTTATATAAATAGGAGTATATATTATTATTATTATTATTAGGGTCGCATGACCCTGTGGATAAGTAATTTATTTCGTTTATAATCAATAAGTTATTCTTTTATTTATTAGTTAAAATGTTCTGGATATTTAGCTTTTGTTTTGTTTATAAGTTGTGGATAACTATTTTTTGAAACAATACGCACATCTTATACACATCATCCTGTTAGTGTTCTCAACAGATTAAGGTAATCCTCATTAACCCTATTTTCTGTTTCTCGTAATGCCAGTATACGTCTATAGCCATGTAAAACGGTAGTGTGGTCTCTTCCACCAAAAGCATCCCCTATTTCAGGAAGGCTATGGTTTGTTAGTTCCTTGGCGAGCGTCATGGCAATTTGTCTTGGTCTTGCAACTGATCGACTTCTCCTTTTTGATAACAAGTCAGCTACCCTGAGTTTAAAATAGTCAGCAACTGTTTTTTGAATATTTTCAATAGAAACAAGCCGCTCTTGTAGAGACAAGAGGTCCTTAAGAGCATCTTTAGCAAAAGCCAACGTTATATCGGCACCAGTAAACCGAGAGTTAGCTACAACCCTTCTTAGCGCCCCTTCAAGTTCTCGAACATTTGAACGAATTCTTTTGGCGATAAAGAAAGCAACCTCTTCCGGGAGATCAATTGACTCTAGACTGGCTTTTTTCATTAAAATTGCAACAGAGGTTTCTAGTTCAGGAGGTTCGATGGCCACCGTGAGCCCCCAGCCGAACCTTGATTTTAATCTTTCCTCTAGCCCGTTTACCTCTTTCGGGTAACGGTCACAGGTTAATATGATTTGTTTCTGTCCCTCCAACAAAGCATTAAATGTATGAAAAAATTCTTCTTGTGACCTTTCTTTGCCAGCGAAAAATTGAATGTCATCAATTAATAAAGCGTCTAATGATCGATATGAGCGCTTAAAATCAGAAATTGTATTATGCTGTAAGCCTCTCACCATGTCGCCCACAAAGCGCTCTGAGTGAACATAGCTGATTCTAGCATTGGGTTTTTGGGTTAACAGGGCATTTCCAACAGCTTGCATTAAATGTGTTTTTCCTAACCCAACACCACCATAAATAAATAAGGGGTTGTAGGAGGTACCTATATTTTCTGCCACTTGCATAGCGGCCGCTCTAGCTAGCTGGTTGCTTTTTCCTTCTACAAAACCATCAAATGTAAAACCAGGATTTAATCGACTTTGAATTATAGGTAGTTTTTCTGATGATCTTTGGGGTTTATACGGAGAATCAGACTTAACGTTAACAGTATTTCTTGAACCAACCTCAATACTTACTTGAGTATCTTTGTTTATAGTTGAAATAATTTCGATGATACGTGTTAAGTATTGGTCATTTAAACGCTGAACAACAAATTCGTTTGGCGCTAAAAGCCTTAATAGGTTGTTCTTTTCAATGGGTTGTATTGGTCGGATCCAGGTATTGTATTGTTTTTCTGGTATCTCAGCGCTAAGGGAGTTTAGGCACTTCAGCCAGATGGGTGTTTTTTCTGTCGACATTGTTTTAATTAAGTACGTTTGAGGCTAATAATAAAGTTAGTCTATAACGTATACATAACCTTATCCACAGGTTAAAATGAGAAAGTAGATAAATAATTAAATATTTTGTCTATTGACAGTGTATATACACACAAGTAACCTTGCCGCCTTGAAAAGATATATGGTAATAGAGTTTAGGTAGAATAACGATGAAGCGTACATTTCAACCAAGTAATTTAAAAAGAGCAAGAACTCATGGTTTTCGTGCTCGTATGGCAACCAAAGGTGGCAGGCTTGTTATTAAAAGACGTCGTGCAAAAGGCCGCATTCAGCTTACACCCGCACATACTTAAAACAATTAGCTGCGCAGATAGCTACGAATATAATTGTAAAGAAACCTTTAATTAACAATCGATTTAAACACATAAATCGAATCTCAATGGCGCGTGATTATAAAAAAGTTTTTTGTGGGGGAATAAGACATCGAGGAAAGTATTTTCTCATTATTTGTAATCCAAATGAGAAGCAAGAACCTAAATTGGGTTTAGCGATATCTAAAAAGTATTGTCGGTTGGCAGCCCAAAGAAATAAGATAAAAAGAATTATTAGAGAGTCATTTAGACAAAATAAAGATAAACTCAAGGGGTTTGATATAGTTGTGTTAAATAATAAATCAACCCATGCCGCCAACTCAAAAGAGCTATTTAGTGATTTAAATGCACGGTGGAATGAAATAAACAAGGACTAAAAACATGGATAATCAAAGATTAATCATATGGTCATTTTTTGGTTTCATGTGTATTTTAACTTACCAAGCATGGAATCTTGATTTAACTCAAAATGAAGTTGTTGAACGTGCGCGCGAAGTAAACGAACTTCGTTTTGAAACGACTCCAAAAGTGGATAATAATTTACCGACATTAAATCAAACCCGTGATAACGAAAGATCACCAGTTCTAGAGAACAATAATTTTTCCTCCGATATTATTACGATAACCACAGACGTGTTGGAGTTAAAAATAAATAGTCAGGGCGGCACGATTGAGGGTGCAAAACTATTAAACTATCCAAAGTCAAAAGACCAACCTAATGATGTAATAGAGCTATTAAGCCCTAACCCAAAAGATTTAGGGCTGATTCAAACTGGGCTGAGATCACTAAAAGGCGCGCCTGAGCCGAATCATTTAGCAACTTATTCTTCAGATTCCAAAAATTATGAATTGACTAACCAGGCTGAACTAATTGTTCCCTTATACTGGACTGATGACAATGGAATTACTCTGGAAAAGCAATTTCGCTTGTCCAAAGGAAGCTATAGGGTCGATATAGAGCACCGCTTAACTAATAATACAAATCAAGATTGGAGGGGAGCTAGTTATTCACAAATCACCAGGAGAATTACCTCAAAAGATAGATCTATGTTTGATGTCGAGAGCTTCTCTTTTGATGGACCAATTATATTCAACGGCGATAAGAGCGAAAAAATAGATCCATCTGACCTTAATGATGACGGGCCTACTGAATTTGTTTCGCCTAATGGATGGATTGGCTCGATTCAGCACCATTTCTTGAGTGCAATTGTGCCAGAGAAAGAAATTGAGCAGAGATATCAAGTTAGTGCCAACAATGCTCGGGTGATATCAAACATGATAGGGCCTACAGAAATTGTATATCCGAATCAGACGAAAACATTTTCAACAACAGCTTATATTGGGCCAAAATTACAGGCACAAATGAATGCTATTGATCCGAAACTAAGACTTTCAGTTGATTATGGAATATTAACGGTTCTTTCCCAGCCATTGTTTTGGCTATTAAATTTTGTTTATTCTTTTGTCGAAAACTGGGGTTTGGCGATCATTTCAGTCACCGCAATAATTAAATTACTTTTTTATAAGTTAACTGAAAAAAGTGGACAATCGATGGCGAAAATGCGGGCTATTGCACCTCGTTTAAAAGCCATTCAAGAGCGTTATAAAGACAACAAAACAGAGCAAGGTAAAGCGACGATGGAGCTTTATAAAAGGGAAAAAGTTAACCCTATGGCTGGATGTGTTCCAATGTTGATACAGATGCCTTTTTTTCTTGCTTTTTATTGGGTATTGTTAGAAAGCGTTGAAATGAGACAGGCCCCATTTATGTTTTGGTTGACCGATCTTTCTTCTCGTGACCCTTACTTTATTCTTCCTCTGATTATGGGGGTAGCGATGCTGTTCCAGCAAAAATTGAACCCTCCTCCAGCAGATCCTATGCAAGCAAAAGTTATGCAAATTATGCCAGTTATGTTTTCAGGGATGTTCGCTTTTTTCCCCTCGGGCTTAGTTTTGTATTGGGTTACGAATACTCTATTATCTATATTGCAGCAGTGGTCAATCAATAAAAAATATAGCGCGTAAGACTATTTTTTGCTGAAAAAAGGTAAGATATAATCTTTTATATGATTAAGTAACTTTCGTGACAAAACAGAATTTATACACACAGGATACTATTATTGCCTCAGCCTCTGCTGCAGGAATTGGTGGCATTAATGTTATTAGGATATCAGGCCCCGATACAGAAGATATTGCTAGAACTGTATTAGGACGAATTCCGCAGCCGAGAGTTGCTACCTATAAGAAATTTCTGAATGATTCGCAAGACATCCTTGATATGGGTGTGGCAATTTATTTCCCCGCTCCAGATTCATTTACAGGGGAATCTGTCCTTGAATTGCATGCTCATGGTGGCAATTTTATTGGGGCTAACATAATTAAAGAAATAACTTCAATGGGCGCTAGATATGCTGCACCCGGCGAATTTTCCAAGCGGGCATACTTAAATGGAAAAATTGACCTTATTCAAGCAGAAGCAATAGCTGATTTAATTTCAAGCGGTACACAAAAATCTGCCAAGGCAGCATTAAATTCTTTATCGGGAGTATTCTCTGATTCGGTAAAAGATCTAAATGATCAATTGATCAATTTACGGCTTTTTGTTGAGGCGGCTATTGATTTTCCTGAAGAGGAGCTCGACTTTCTATCAGATGAAAAATTGATCAATCAAATACAAATTTGTGACCAATCCTTTAGGCGTATTCATAATAATACTAAACATGGCCAAATCTTAAATGATGGACTAAAAATAGCAATTATAGGCCTTCCAAATGCAGGAAAATCGAGCCTATTGAATTTAATTAGTGGAGAGGAAGCAGCAATTGTTACAGATATAGCGGGAACGACTCGTGACATCATAAAAATACAAGTAGATATTGATGGTCTCAGCGTGGAATTTATTGACACGGCTGGGTTGCGTGACAATCCAGATCTCATAGAAGCTGAAGGTATTAAAAGAACAAAAGAAATCATAAAATCAGTAGATTTAGCGCTATGGATACATGATTTATCGTCTTCTGAATCTTTTTTATCAAGCAATTTACCCTCTGATTTAACCTCAATTGTTGTTTATAATAAAATTGATTTAATCAAATCAGGGCAGGAGCCTTCCCTCAAAAATTCTAAAGATATTTATTTATCAGCCTATACAGGAAAAGGCATAGAAAAGCTTTATGATGCTATTAAAAAAAGCATTGGATACAAGAATGCAGGTGAAGGAGCATTTACAGCGAGAGCAAGACATATGGAAGCAATCGATATAGCGCTTAAACATTTTTTGACTGGAAAAGATGCGTTAATAAAGGATAGGGAAGGAGAAATTTTCGCTGAAGAAATGAAATTATCTCAATCAGCATTAAATGACGTTACCGGGAAAATTAGTAGTGACGAGTTACTTGGAAAGATATTTTCAGAGTTCTGTATAGGCAAATAAATATATATTTTTTCTTATTAGAGTTTCTGGATCCTCTAATCACATCAATATACAATGCCTCCCCCTTAAAATAGAATGTTAGCTATGCATACACATAAAAAGTTTGATGTAATAGTTATTGGCGGCGGCCATGCTGGTACTGAAGCAGCTTTGGCATCGGCAAGAGCTGGCGCTAATACACTATTAGTCACTCATAAACTTTCCACGTTAGGCCAAATGAGTTGTAATCCTGCTATTGGTGGAATTGGCAAAGGACATTTAACCAAAGAAGTCGATGCTCTTGGTGGCGCTATGGCGCAAGCAATTGATGCAGCTGGAATTCAATTTAGAACATTAAATGCTAGCAAGGGTCCTGCTGTTCGTGCGACACGCGCCCAGGCTGATAGGGAATTATATAGAGCAGCAATCCAAAGAATTCTGACTGTTCAAAAGAATTTAACTTTGCACGAAAACAGCGTGGAAGATCTCTTGATTGATGGCGATAAAATTATAGGAGTGCAAACAAAAGATACCGATAATTTTTATGCAAAGTGTGTGGTCTTAACTAGCGGAACTTTTTTAGGCGGTAAAATATTACGCGGTCAATATTCTGAACAAGGTGGTAGGGCGGGTGACGCCCCTGCAAATAAATTAGCAGCACATATTCGAAGCCTGCCATTTAAAGTTAATCGATTAAAAACAGGTACGCCTCCACGCTTGCATAAGGACAGCCTTAATTATGATCTTATGCTGAGCCAGCCCGGAGATAACCCTTGCCCAGTGTTTTCTTATCTTGGTCGCAGAAATGAACATCCCGAACAGTTGCTTTGTCATATTACAAAAACCACAGAAAAAACCCATCAAATTATACGCCGAGAAATACACCAATCTCCCATGTTCAGCGGCTTAATAAAGGGAGTGGGCCCAAGATATTGCCCATCAATAGAAGATAAAGTCGTTCGTTTTGCAGATAAAAATTCGCACCAAATTTTTGTTGAGCCCGAAGGACATAATTCAAATGAAATATATCCAAACGGAATATCAACAAGCTTGCCAGAAGAAGTTCAAATTGATTTTGTCCGTTCAATCATTGGCTTTGAAAATGCCATCATTACTCAACCAGGCTATGCAATAGAGTATGATTTTTTGGATCCTCGTGATTTAAAGCTTACGCTTGAAACGAAGCCAATATCAGGTTTATTTCTTGCAGGGCAAATCAATGGCACTACCGGCTATGAAGAAGCTGCTGCGCAGGGATTAATTGCTGGCCTTAACGCTCAAAGAAAAGCCCATGAGCAAGACCCATGGCACCCTCTAAGACAAAATTCATATATGGGTGTTTTGATAGATGATTTAACCACACGGGGAGTTACTGAGCCTTATAGGATGTTTACTAGCCGAGCAGAGCACAGGTTATTATTACGCGAAGATAACGCAGATAAAAGATTGACTACAATAGGTCGAAAATTAAATTTGGTTGATGATCATCGATGGAAAGTTTTCAATAAAAAGATGGCTGCTGCTGAAAAAGAACAAGTAAGGATGCAGTCCATTTTTATTCGAAAAAAAGATTTAACAGAAGCTGATATCAAGATAATAGGCTCAAAGTATAAAAAAGAAACAACAGCGGCTGACCTCTTAAAAAGGCCATTCTTTTCTCATAAAATAGTAACTTCCATTTCTATAGTGGGACCTGCTGCTTGGAATCAAGACAGTCTCGAAGATGAAATTATCGAACAAATACAATTGCACCTTGAGGCTCAAGCAAAATATGCAGGATATATAGAGCGACAAGATCGTGAGATAATTAAAAACGCAAAACAGGAGACATTGGTTTTGCCTAAGGATATTAACTATGAGTTAGTTCATGGGCTATCTAACGAAGCTCGTCAAAGACTCCAAGTTAACCTTCCTGAGACATTGGGGCAAGCCTCAAGAATGGAAGGCATCACACCTGCCGCGATCTCCTTGTTACTTATACATTTGAAAAAAAGATACTTAGATAAAACTGCATAAAACTTGTTAAGGAAATTATTTAAAATTCCACGATGATAAGTGAAGATATTGTAACTATAGATACTAATTTCGTAAGACCTTGTTTAGGTGCAAGCCATTTAATAATTGAAAATGGTCATGCGGCTTTTGTAGATGCAGGCACAAATCATAGTGTTCCTTATCTATTAAAATCATTAAAGCAAAATAACTTAGATGTTGCAGATGTGAGCTATCTGTTTATCACACATGTTCATTTGGATCATGCGGGCGGTGCTGGGAAGTTAATGCAGTATCTACCAAATGCGAAGTTAGTCATCCATCCTAGGGGCGCAAGACATTTGCAGGAGCCGTCAAGGCTTGTTGAAAGCGCCATTGGCGTATACGGAAAACAGGTATTTACGAACCTTTATGGGGATATAACACCCGTACCTTTGAATAAAATGATTATCATAGAAGATCAGCAAATTTTAAAAATGCAGGGTAGAGTATTTTCTTGTTTTTATACAGAGGGCCATGCTCGTCATCATTATTGTATCTTTGATGAAGCCATTAAGTCTGTTTTTGCGGGCGATAGTTTTGGAGTTTCTTATAGAGAACTGGATACGAGTTGCGGTGAATTCATCTTCCCCACAACATCCCCTACTCAGTTTGATCCTATTGAAGCGCATAAGGCAATTGATCAGATAGTAGCTTATCGTCCTAATGTAGTTTATTTGACACATTATAGTCGTGTCGATGCAATAGAGCGCCTCGCGAATGATTTACATAGTTCGATCGATATGTTTGTTAAAATTGCCATGGAGCATAAAAATTCAAAACACAGAACTACTGCAATTCGTACTGCAATGGCTGAATATCTCGTTGAGGCATTATTTTCACATAAATGTAATTTTACGAAACATGAAATAAATAAAATGTTAGCAGTAGATATAAAAGTTAATACAATGGGGCTAGAGTGTTGGTTAGATCAAAGTAATTAAAGTCAACAGAGGATAAAATGAGAAAATTTCGTGCATTTCAAATTAATGAGAATGATCAACAGATTACTGGGGCATTTAACAATATAAATATTAGTGATCTTAATGATGGCGATGTAGTTATTAAGGTTACGCATTCAACGATTAATTATAAGGATGCTTTGGCAGCCACGGGCAAAGGAAGGATTCTTAGACGTTATCCATTGGTTGGTGGCATTGATTTAGCTGGAATAGTTGAACAAAGCGCAACAACAAAATTTAAGCAAGGTGATTGTGTGTTGGTTAATGGTTGCGGTTTGAGCGAAACTCGGGATGGTGGATACGCGGAATACGCTAGAGTAAATAAGGATTCGGTTATATTGATCCCAGAAAATATGAGCGCTTATGAAGTGATGCAAATTGGTACGGCTGGTTATACGGCAGCACTTGCAATTCACCGTATGGAACAAAACGGACAGACCCCCAAAAGCGGACCAATATTAGTTACTGGCGCTTCGGGTGGCGTGGGAAGCGTTGCCATTAATATGCTCTCATCAAAAGGATATGAGGTCGTCGCTTTGACCGGTAAAACAGACAAGCTGGATTACTTAAAAACCATTGGAGCACATCGGGTATTAATGCGAGATGATCTTGATTATGGAAAGCGGCCGCTTGAAAAAGCTGTTTGGGGTGGAGCAATTGATAATCTAGGCGGTGATACGCTCACTTGGTTAACACGAACAGTAAAATACAGTGGAAATATTGCTTGTATAGGTTTAGCAGCAAGCTATAAATTAGAAACTACAGTAATGCCGTTAATATTACGTGCGGTGAATTTGCTGGGCATTAATTCGGTAGATACTCCAAGAGATTTAAGGCTAGAGGTATGGAAGAGAATTGGTAGCGACCTTTTTCCAAAGCAACTGGATACAATAGCGCCAAATATGATTAGCTTTGATGAATTACCCCAAGCTTTTGATGCATTTATTGAGGGAACTGTGACGGGCCGTATAGTCGTAAAAATACAATAATAAAAGCGTAAGTAATGCTTGAAATTATAATAGAGAGCAAAAGAATATTAAGATATTGGAAAATAGCTATCACTTAGCTTAGATTTAAATTCCTCTCTCTGTACAAGAAAATAGGAGTGATGTATGTCTCAAACATTCTGGGATGCACTAAAAAAAGAACAACCATTGCAAGTCGTTGGCACAATAAATGCTTATGCTGCATTACTGGCTAAAAAAGCTGGCTTTAGAGCGATATATTTGTCTGGTGCCGGTGTGGCGAATCATTCTTTTGGATTGCCTGATCTTGCAATGACGACATTGAATGATGTTTGTGAGGATATAAGGCGGATTACATTTTCTTGTGATTTACCTTTACTGGTAGATGCTGATACTGGCTGGGGAAATGCATTCATGATTGGTAGAACTGTTCGTGAAATGTCGCGTGCTGGGGCTGCTGGATGTCATATTGAGGATCAAGTTTCAGCTAAAAGATGCGGCCATAGACCAGGAAAAATGCTTGTTTCATCTGAAGAAATGACAGACAGAATAAAAGCGGCTGTAGATGCTAGAACAAATCAATCATTTGTGATTATGGCCCGTACTGATGCACATGCAGCAGAGGGGCAGCTTGCCGCAATAGATAGGGCCCAAGCTTATGTTGATGCTGGAGCAGATATGATATTTGCCGAAGCATTAACCACGCTTGATGAATATAAGCAATTTACATCAGCCATAGATGTCCCAGTGCTCGCTAATTTAACTGAATTTGGTTTGACGCCGTTATTTACAGTAAACGAGTTGGCGAGGGCCGGAATAGATATTGCTTTATATCCTTTGTCAGCAAGCCGTGCTATGTCTTATGCTGCCGAAACAGTTTATAAGGAAATTAAAAACCAAGGAACACAAAAACACATTACTGATAGCATGCAAGCTAGATCAGAGCTATATGAAACCCTTAAATATCATGAGTACGAGGAAAAATTAGATACATTGTTTACTGAACAAGGAGCTAGCAAAGACAAAAACGAACAAGAAAATTAATACAGTCTAAGGAAAAAATATGATCGATAAGAAAAAAGTAGGGGGACTAGCAGGGATATCTGCTGGAGAGACAGCATTATGTACGGTAGGAAAAGAAGGGGCGGGCCTGACATATCGAGGGTATGATATTTATGATTTAGCAGAAAACGCGACTTTTGAGGAAGTCGCTTACTTATTATTAAGAGGAAAATTACCTAATAAAATCGAACTGGATAATTATATTTCTCGTTTAAAAAATATGCGAGACTTGCCCGATCAATTAAAAACTGTATTAGAGATGACTCCTAAAGAATCGCATCCAATGGATGTTTTAAGAACGGGTGTTTCGTTTCTTGGCAATATAGAGCCTGAGTCAAAAGAGTTTAGTAATCAGGCTACGATTGCAGATCGATTATTAGCTTCTTTGCCCTCAATGTTACTGTATTGGCATCGGTTTCATCAAGATGGAAAAAAGATAAATGTTGCAACAGATGACGATAGTGTTTCTGGACATTTCTTGCATATGTTACATGATGCCCCCCCTTCAGAGCTGCATCGTAAGACCTTAGATACCACACTAATTTTATATGCAGAGCATGAATTTAATGCCTCCACTTTCACGGGCCGCGTTATTACAGCAACACTTTCAGATATGTATTCTGCTGTTACCGGTGCTATTGGGGCCTTGAGAGGCGCGTTGCACGGCGGCGCTAATGAAGCCGCCATGGAGCTTATCGAACAATATGATACTGCTGATCAAGCTTCTAAAGGCGTTTTCTCTCTATTAGAAAAAAAGCAAAAAATAATGGGATTTGGACACCGTGTTTATACCACATCAGATCCACGCAACAGCATTAATAAAGGAATGTCAAAGATACTTTCAGCAGAGACGGGTGATAAAAAACTTTATGCTATTTCAGAAGCAATTGAAACAGTAATGTGGAATGAGAAAAAATTATTTGCCAATGCAGACTTTTTTGCGGCGAGCGTTTATCATTTTATGGGAATTCCAACATATTTATTTACACCAATATTTGTTTGTTCTCGAATAACGGGATGGGCTGCTCATATCATGGAACAAAGAGCAAATAATAAATTAATTCGTCCAGCGGCAGAGTATATCGGCCCCAACTTACAGGCATGGCTGCCGATTGACAGGCGATCATAAATACCACAAAACCCTTGAATTGTAGTTGTTAATATTCTTTTGGAGATTCTATGTCACAGTTAGATATTCGTGCTGCTCACAGGGCAGAGCCAGACGAAGTATTAGTTAAAATTGCAGAATATGTATGTTCTGATAAAGAGCATTCAGAACTGGCTTACGAAACAGCTCAATATTGTTTAATGGATACACTTGCGTGTGGATTTCAAGCCTTAGACTATCCAGCTTGTACAAAAATGATGGGGCCTATTGTGCCAGGCGCTACTTTGACGGGAGGCGCCAGAGTGCCTGGCACTTCTTTCGAGCTTGAGCCGGTCATGGCCGCCTTTAATATTGGCACAATGATTAGATGGCTCGATTTTAACGATACGTGGTTGGCCGCTGAATGGGGTCACCCCTCAGATAATCTTGGCGGTATTCTTGCAGCGTCAGATTATTTAAGCCGTCAAGCGCGAGCACAAGGTAAAACGATCTTGTGCATGAAAGACGTGCTTGATGCGATGATAAAAGCACATGAAATCCAAGGGATTTTAGCGCTTGAAAATAGCTTTAACAGAGTAGGTTTAGACCATGTCTTGTTGGTTAGAGTTGCTTCTACAGCTGTCGTTACAAAGATGCTTGGCGGTAATAGAGAACAAGTTATTAATGCCGTATCAAATGCTTGGATTGATGGCGGTGCATTAAGAACTTATCGCCACGCCCCTAATACTGGTTCTAGAAAGAGCTGGGCTGCCGGTGACGCGACCAGTCGAGCAACACGTCTTGCTTACATTGCAATGTCAAATGAAATGGGCTATCCGTCTGCCTTATCAGCAAAGACCTGGGGCTTTTATGATGTCTTATTTAAGGGGCAAGCATTTAAAATTGAGAGGGAATTTAGTGCTTATGTAATGGAAAATATTTTATTTAAGATTTCCTATCCAGCAGAATTTCATGCGCAAACTGCTGTGGAGGCGGCCATGCAACTGCATCCAAAAATAAAAGATAGGCTTAATGATATTCAATCTATAGTCATTGATACCCAAGAAGCTGGTATGAGAATTATAGACAAAACTGGCCCATTAGATAACCCAGCAGATCGCGATCACTGTATTCAATATATGGCAGCTATTCCATTATTATTTGGTAGGTTAACTGCCGCTGATTACGAAGATGATATAGCTGCTAACCCCATTATTGATGAATTGCGTGCCAAGATGAAAGTCAGAGAAAAAAAATCCTTTACTGCCGATTATTTTAATCCAAACAAAAGATACATAGGGAATGCAATTCAAATATTCTTTAAAGATGGCTCTAAAACAGAGTGCGTTAGTATTGATTTCCCAATCGGTCATCGCGAACGACGGCAAGAAGGCATACCCGTGCTAAAGAAAAAATTCCAATCCAGCATTCAACATAAATTACGCGATAAACAATGGACGACATTAAATGAAGTATTTATTGATAAAGAGCGTTTTGAAAAAATGCCTGTAGATGAATTTATGTCTTTATTAGTGGTCTAGTGAATTACAATTATTGTCATGGTGAACAAAATTTCTAATAACATAGAAGACAAACTTCGTTGTGGTTTGAGAGATCTAAATGAGGTTTTGTCTGAGGATAAAATAGAAAAACTGATAGTTTTGATCGAAGAATTGGAGCGTTGGAACCAAAAATTTAATTTAACTGCGATACGTTCAATAGAAGACATGGTGAGCGGCCATTTGTTGGATAGTCTTTCGGTGAGGCCTTTTCTTCATGGGCAATTAATCATTGATGTAGGCACAGGGGCAGGCTTTCCCGGCCTTCCTTTGGCTGTTGTTGATCCTGACTTAGATTTTATATTGTTGGACAGCAACGGAAAGAAAGTAGGATTTATTAAGCATGTAATTAATTTATTAGATATAAATAACGCTCAAGCAATAAAAAAACGTGCTGAAGACTATGTTCCAGCTAGTGGTTTTGATACTGTAATTGCTAGAGCGTTGACAGATATTCCAAACTTGATTGCTTTAACTGAGCATTTGCTTGTAAAGCAAGGCATGATAATTTCTTTAAAAGGAAAAAATCCAATTAAAGAATTAAAGAAAATTCCAAAATTTTGGAAATATTCTGTATCTAAAGTCATAGTTCCAGGATTAGAGAAACATGAGAGACATATTATCTCGTTACAAAATTTAAAAAATGAAATTACATGATTAATATACTTGCAATAGCAAATCAAAAGGGTGGCGTTGGTAAAACGACTACATGCGTTAATCTAGCGGCATCTCTAGCTGCGACAAAACGACGTGTTCTTCTTGTAGACATGGACCCTCAGGGCAATGCAACCATGGGGTGTGGTATCGAAAAGAGCGATTTAGAGCTCACAGCATGCGATGTTTTATTGGGCGACGCTAAAGCCACAGAAGCCATTCTTCCGGTCCCTGAAGGTGACTTTGATTTGTTACCTGGCAATGAAGAGTTGACCTTGGCGGAAGTTAAATTGCTACAAGAAATCGGCCGTGAAATGCGATTGCGACAAGCAATACAACTCATAAAAGATCAGTATGACTATATTTTAATTGATTGCCCGCCTTCAATTAACATGCTCACAGTTAATGCTCTTACTGCAGCAGATGGTGTGTTAATACCAATGCAATGTGAATATTATGCGCTTGAAGGCCTTACCTCTTTAATTAAAACAATTGATCAGGTTAATAAGACGGTTAATCCAAGATTAGAAATTTATGGTTTATTAAGAACGATGGTTGATCATCGTATTAACTTATCTAACGAAGTTTCAGAGCAATTAATCGATCATTTTGGCGACAAGGTATTTCGAACAGTTGTGCCAAGAAATGTAACTTTAGCGGAAGCACCAAGCTTTGGTCGACCTGTTTTATTTCATGATCGTAAATCAAGAGGTGCTCTTGCTTACTTAGCGTTGGCCGGAGAAATGTTAAGAAGAGGGGATGAGGCGACCCAAGCTCCTGCCTGATTAATTAGAGCGCTTAATAAATAACTTAATATGGGAACTAATGGTTAAAATATGATGATCAAATGACGACAAAAAAAAGACTTGGTAGAGGTTTAGATGCCCTTCTTGGTGCAGTTGACCAGAATACTGGTACAACTAAGAATCAAAAGACTGAAGCGACTTTAAGAAAAGTTCCTATAGATCAGCTTCAAAGAGGACAATATCAGCCTAGATTTGATATGCGAAAAGAAGCGCTGGAAGAACTAGCTAATTCAATAAAATCTCAAGGCATTGTTCAACCGATTGTTATTCGACAATTGCACAGTCAAACCGATAGTAAATATGAGATTATTGCCGGAGAAAGACGTTGGCGCGCTGCTCAAATAGCTGGCCTGAGCGAAGTGCCTGCAGTTATTAGAGATATTCCAGACGCCGACGCTATTGCGATATCTTTAATTGAGAACATACAGCGTGAAGATTTAAATCCATTAGAGGAGGCGCGGGCTTTAGATAGATTAATCAGAGAGTTTGATCTTACGCACCAAGAAGCCGCAGATGCCGTTGGCAGATCTAGAGCAGCTGTCAGTAATTTATTGAGACTCATGGATTTGCCAGAAACAATAGCTACTTTATTGATCGCTCGAAAGATAGATATGGGTCATGCACGCGCTTTGTTAGCTATACAAGATGCATCACAACAAATCACCGTTGCTCTATTAATAGTGAAAAAATCTCTCTCAGTAAGGGCAACTGAAAAGTATATTCGCAATTTTAATGGGGCGAACAAAACGAATAGTACTTCTAGAGCTCATTCTAATCCTGATATAAAAAGACTCGAGATAGAAGTTGCTGAAAAATTAGGCGCCAAGCTTTTTATTGAACATAAAGCAAAAGGAAATGGCAGAATAGTTATAAATTATAATAATCTGGATGAGCTCGAAGGAATACTAGAGCATATAAAGTAGTATTTTATTTAGATTGTTTTTAGTTGGTAAGAAAAAAAGTACAATATCAAAAGATCAACGTTGCCTTGTTGTTTCCACATAACTATAATGCTGTTGCTAGCCAAGAACATAGATGAAAAATTTTGGAAGTAAACTCAAAATATTTAAGAAATTTATTTTTTAGTGCTGAATAATATTGTGCAAAAAAATAAAGGAAATTTGAAAAATAATAATGATGTTGGAATTATTAGAATTTTATTTTTACAAATAACCACAACATTTTTTTTGACGATAACCTTTTGGTTGTTTGATAATAAAATAACTGCTTATTCTTCACTTTTAGGCGGGCTATTGAGCATAATTCCAAATGTTTTTTTAGCAGCAAGATTAATTGCATCACCAACAAGTGCGAAAGAAGTTTTAAGAGCTGCTTATATTGGTGAAGCAGGAAAGGTGGTGTTAACTTTTCTATTATTTGGGTTGGTTTTTGTAATTGTAAAACCGTTAGACGCTAAGATACTTTTTATAAGCTTTATAGTTGTTCAGTTTGTAATAAGCATCGAGCTACTTCGCGGTAAATAAATAATTATTGGTATATAAAAAAGAAATAAATTGATGGCTACTGAAAACGGACATGGACCACTAACTTCTGGAGACTATATCCAGCATCATTTGCAGAATTTGCAAATTTGTAAAGTAGATAGTGGTGAATGGATTTGGAATCAGTGTGCCGGTAACCCTATGGCTATTAATGTTGATTCAATGTTTTGGTCAATATTATTGGGTTTTGTTTTTATAATTATGTTTGGCGCAGCAGCAAAAAAAGCTTCTCCCGAGAAACCAAGTAAGTTTCAAGCATTCATTGAAATAATCGTTGATTTTATTGATAGTAGTGTAAAAGACACATATCACGGTAAAAGCTCTTTAATTGCTCCATTAGCTCTCACAATTTTCATGTGGGTTTTTTTAATGAACCTTATGGATTTAGTGCCAATTGATTGGTTGCCAGAAACGAGCAAGTATCTTGGTATAGAGTATATGAAGGTTGTGCCAACAACCGATGTTAACATCACATTTGGCATGTCTATTGCTGTATTTTTCTTAATACTTTTTTATTCAATTAGAACAAAAGGCATAGGTGGTTTTATAGCGGAGTTGACATTACATCCAATAGCGCCACCTCTAAAAGGTCCTGGAATTATTGCAGCACCATTCATTATTGCTTTTAATTTTATTCTTGAGTCTGTTTCGTTGCTGGCAAAACCGTTATCATTGTCTTTAAGACTTTTCGGTAACATGTTTGCTGGCGAATTAATTTTTATCCTGATTGCGTTACTAGGTGTGTGGCAATTACCCCTCCATTTTGGATGGGCGGTCTTCCATATCTTAATAGTAACTCTCCAGGCTTTTATATTCATGATGCTAACGGTGGTTTATCTAACGTTAGCTTCTGAAGAGCACTAGTTTTATTTGATTAACTTTTGATCCTTTACTGGAGATACTGATGGAAACTGTTATAGGCTTTACCGCGATTGCTGTCGCGCTTTTAATTGGGCTTGGTGCCCTTGGTGTTGGAATTGGCATGGGTTTATTAGGAGGTCGCTTTTTAGAAGGCGCCGCTAGACAACCTGAATTAGCTCCAATGTTACAAACAAAGATGTTTCTCGTTGTTGCGCTGCTAGATGCGGTTGCGATGATTGGTGTGGGCATCGCATTATATTTTGCTTTTGCAAATCCTTTTATTGCTCAGCTAGAACCTTATCTGTGAAAAAATTAATCGTTCTATGAATTTTTTTCATAAAATTATTATAGGAGTGTCTTTTGGATATTAACTTGACTCTTATTGGTCAGTCGATCTCGATGTTATTGTTTGTATGGTTCTGTATGAAATTTATATGGCCACCATTGATGCAAGCAATAGAGCAGCGACAGGCACAAATTGCTGACGGCCTAGCGGCGGGCGAAAAAGGGCAACAAAAACTTGATAAGGCGAATGTTGAGTCTAAAGAAATACTGGATGAGGCGCGAAAACAAGCCACAGGTATTTTGGGTCAAGCTAATGCCAGGGCGAATGAGATTGTTTCGGATGGAAAACAAGATGGCCAGCAAGAAAGAGAGCGTCAATTATCTTTAGCAAAAAATGATATTGAGCAAGAATCCAACAGGGCTCGAGATGAATTGAGAGATCAAGTTGCTCAAATCGCAGTTGCTACTGCTGAGAAGATTTTAAAGCGAGAAATCGATGCTAAGGCACACGAAGATATACTGAATAAATTGGCTAAAGAGCTGTGAGTTAGTACCTAGGAATATTTGATATATGGCGGATAATAATACAATTGCAAGACCATACGCTCAGGCAATATTTGACTTAGCACAGGAAAATAATGCCCTAGATTTATGGGCCGATGGTCTGAGTGTAGCAAAGCTGATTCTAGCTGATGGGGCCGTCATTGAATTTTTATCTAAACCAGCGTTACTTAATGAACAAAAATTAGATTTTCTTTGTGAAATTTTTACTACATTTGAGGAACAATCATCCTTGTTTATGGGTGAAAATAAATTGGGCTTTAATTTTTTAAAATTATTAATTGAAAATGACAGGGTCTCGATTTTGCCAGATGTTGCAGAACATTTTAATGCGCTTAAATTGATAGTTGAGAACTCTGTGGATGTGACGGTAACTTCTGCAGTCCCCTTGGACGAGGCTCAGAAAACAGCAATCACTTTAGCGCTTAAGAAACGCTTTGCTAGAGAAATTCATATGCAAACTGAAATAGATGAAACACTCATTGGTGGGGCGATTATACGCGCTGGCGATGTTGTTATTGATGGATCTTTACGTTCTGGGCTTTCTGGCTTGGCAAACGTATTGATTACTTAAAAAAAGGAATGAAAAAATGTCTTTAAAAGCTTCTGAAATCAGTCAATTGATTAAAGAGCGTATCGAAAATTTCGAAACCTCTGCTGTAGCGCGTGATATAGGAACCGTAATCGGAGTGACTGATGGTATCGTTCGTATTCATGGATTAACAGATGCACGTTATGGTGAAATGCTTGAATTCCCAGAGAATACTTTCGGCATGGCGCTGAACTTAGAGCAAGATTCTGTAGGCGCGGTTATTTTAGGCGATTACAAGCATATCTCTGAAGGACATACGGTTAAAACAACCGGCAAAATCTTGGAAGTACCAATTGGAGAAGCTCTATTGGGAAGGGTGGTTGATGCTCTAGGAAACCCTATTGATGGAAAAGGCGCAATAAAAACCAATGAAACAGCGCCAATTGAAAAAGTAGCACCTGGCGTTATCTCAAGAAAATCGGTAGATCAGCCTGTTCAAACGGGATTGAAAGCAATTGATGCAATGGTGCCAATTGGAAGAGGTCAGCGGGAATTGATAATTGGAGATAGGCAAACCGGAAAAACTGCGGTTGCTATTGATACAATAATTAATCAAAAAAATACCGGCATAAAATGTATCTATGTCGCGATAGGTCAAAAATCATCTTCAATTGCGGGCGTGGTGAGAAAACTCGAAGAAGAAGGAGCGATGGATCACACTATTGTCGTTGCAGCGGCAGCTGCCGATTCTGCGGCGATGCAATATATTGCTCCTTATTCGGGCACAACTATGGGAGAGTATTTTTTAGACAAAGGTGAAGACGCATTAATTATCTTTGATGATTTGACCAAACAAGCTTGGGCTTATCGTCAAGTGTCATTATTACTCAGGCGACCACCAGGAAGAGAGGCCTACCCTGGAGACGTATTTTACTTACATTCGCGCTTATTAGAGCGCGCTTCACGAGTAAATGAAGAGCATGTTGAATCTGTCACTGGCGGAAAAGTTAAAGGCAAAACAGGCTCTTTAACTGCATTACCTATTATTGAAACTCAAGCGGGCGATGTTTCAGCATTTGTCCCCACTAATGTTATTTCGATAACAGATGGACAGATTTTCCTAGAAACAGATCTTTTTAATGCGGGAATCAGACCGGCAATTAATGCTGGTTTATCGGTGTCTCGTGTTGGCGGTGCGGCACAAACAAAAATAATAAAAAAATTAGGTGGCGGTGTTCGTTTAGCACTTGCACAATATCGTGAACTTGCAGCATTCTCTCAATTTGCTTCAGATCTCGATGAAGCAACAAGAAAACAGCTCGAACGTGGCCAGCGCGCGACGGAACTCATGAAGCAAAAACAATATTCACCACTTTCAGTGGCTGCAATGGCTTTTTCTTTGTTTGCTGTGAATGAAGGCTATCTTGACAATGTTGAAGTTGTAAAGGTTTTAGATTATGAAGCTGCGCTACATGATTATGCAAAATCACATGCCAGCGAGTTAGTCGAGACGATAAATACTTCTGGCGACTTCAGCGAAGAGATTGAAACAGCCATGAGAAAGTTATGTGATGATTTTGCCGAAAAAGGCGCTTTTTAGGTTTTAAATATTATTAGTTCTGATATAGGAAAATACTGTGGCTGGCGATAAAGAAATTTTAAATAAAATTCGTAGTGTTAAAAACATGCAAAAGATTACTAGTGCTATGGAAATGGTTGCTGCCAGCAAAATTCGTAAAGCGAAAAAACAGATGAATGCTTCACGACCATATGCGGAACGCATCAGAAAGGTAATCGGCCACCTTGGAGCAGCAAACCCTGATTATAAACATCCATTTCTTGAGGAACGAGAAACAAAAAGAGTGGGAATTATTGTAATTTCAACTGATAAAGGCCTTTGTGGTGGACTCAACGTAAATTTATTTAAATGCGTAATTGCAGAAATGTCTGCTTATCAAGAAAATAAAATAGATGTTGATTTGGTATTGGTCGGTTCAAAATCTGTTCAATTTTTCAAAAGATTAGGTGGAAAAGTTGTTGGAACAGCAACAAATTTGGGTGATCGCCCTCAGGTTAATGATCTTATCGGCGCCATTAAAATAATGCTTGATTCTTATAATGAAGGAAATATAGATCAACTCTTTTTAGCACATAATGAATTTATTAGCACAATGAGTCAAAAGCCAAAAATAAAAACATTATTACCAGTTAGTACTATTAATGAGGATTCAGATTCACTTCAATCTCATTGGGATTATATTTATGAGCCCGATGCAATTGATTTGCTCGATGGCGTGTTAATGCGATACATCGAATCTCAAGTTTATCGTGGCGCTACCGAGAACATCGCATGTGAAATGGCAGCAAAAATGGTGGCAATGAAGTCTGCTACAGACAATGCAGGTGAGATTATTGACAAATTACAGCTTGCTTATAATAAAGCAAGGCAAGCCGCAATTACGCAGGAAATTTCAGAAATAGTCGGCGGCGCAGCCGCTGTTTCGGGATAGAAATTTAATTAAAATGACGACAGTAATACTGCCGCAAAAGGAAATGAGGAAAAATATGAGCACCGGAACTACTGTGCAAATCATTGGAGCAGTTGTGGATGTAAAATTTCCAAGTACTGCAATACCAAAAATATATGATGCGTTGACTATAGAAGCTGCCGACTTAACGTTAGAAGTGCAGCAACAACTAGGTGATGGTGTAGTCAGGACAATTGCCATGGGATCCAGCGAAGGGCTCAAGCGAGGCATGGAAGTCGAAAATACAGGACAACCAATATCCGTACCGGTCGGAGAAGAAACTCTTGGGCGAATTATGGATGTGCTTGGCAAACCAATTGATAATAAAGGTGAAATAGGCGCTAAAAAAGTTATGCCAATTCATCGTGCTGCGCCATCTTATGAAGAACAGGCCACCAGTACAGAAGTATTAGAAACGGGCATAAAAGTTATTGATTTAATTATGCCGATCGCAAAAGGTGGCAAGGTAGGTCTTTTTGGTGGGGCTGGTGTTGGTAAAACAGTAACTCTTATGGAGCTGATTCGAAATATTGCTGCAGAGCATTCGGGTTATTCTGTATTTGCAGGAGTGGGAGAAAGAACTCGTGAGGGTAATGATTTCTATCATGAAATGACCGATTCTAATGTTATTGATAAAGTTTCTCTTGTTTATGGTCAAATGAATGAGCCTCCGGGCAACCGTCTTAGAGTGGCGTTAACCGGCCTTACGATGGCTGAAGCTTTTCGCGATGAAGGTCGTGATGTCTTGATGTTTATTGATAATATATATCGTTATACTTTAGCAGGCACAGAAGTATCCGCCTTGCTAGGACGTATGCCATCTGCGGTTGGTTATCAGCCGACGCTTGCTGAGGAAATGGGTGTGTTACAAGAAAGAATAACATCTACAAAGACAGGCTCTATTACCTCATTCCAAGCGGTATACGTACCCGCTGATGATTTAACAGATCCATCACCGGCAACGACATTTGCTCATCTTGATGCAACTTTAGTGCTCTCAAGGCAAATCGCTGAATTGGGTATTTACCCAGCCGTGGATCCGCTCGACTCAACCAGTCGATTATTGGATCCTAACGTTATTGGTCAAGAACATTATGATTGTGCCCGAAAAGTTCAAGGTGTCCTCCAGAGATATAAGGAACTACAGGATATTATTGCCATTCTGGGAATGGACGAATTATCTGAAGAAGATAGACTCAGTGTAACGCGTGCCCGAAAAATTATTCGATTCTTCTCTCAGCCATTTTTTGTTGCAGAAACATTTACTGGGGCCACAGGAAAGTATGTTCAACTTCCAGAAACAATTCGTGGGTTTAGTGGCATTGTGAATGGTGATTATGATGATTTACCAGAACAAGCTTTTTATATGGTCGGTTCAATCGATGAGGCCATTGAGAAATCAAAATCAATGTAGTTGAATGAAACGAGATACCAAATATGAGTAGTATTAAAATTGATATTGTTTCAGCTGAAGGTGAAATTTACTCTGGTGAGGCCACTATGATTTATGCGCCTGCAAAAATGGGTGAAGTTGGTATTGCACCCAGACATGCCCCACTTTTAACTGCGCTCAAGCCGGGTGAAGTGCGTGTTCAGGATCAAGATGGAAAAGAGCGCTTCTTTTATATCACAGGTGGTGTGCTTGAGGTTCAGCCTCATTTGGTTACGGTTCTAGCTGATACAGCATTACGCGGAGAAGAGCTGGATGAAGCTGCCGCCCAAGAAGCACAAAAACAAGCTGAAGAGGCCTTGAAAGGCGCTTCTGCGGAAACCGATATAAAGCGTGCTCAAGTAGAATTGGTAGAAGCTAATGCGAGATATCGAGCTGCACAAAAATTAAAAGGCATCAAATAATAAACTGTTTTTTTAAATGACTTCTCATTAATCAATGATAGAGTTTCAATAATCTACTTATTCTAGTATTTTATAATGTTACAGGGGTTACATTATATGTTATTAGTATGTTCACAAAAGACCAATCGACTAATATTTAAATAGTGATTTGATATGCCATTAGTCGCTCATAATAAATTGCCAACATTTACACGCTTAGCCAGTGAAGGCCATACAGTGCTCTCTGAAGAAAGAGCTTTAAGACAAGATATTCGTGAATTACATATTGGTTTTTTGAATATGATGCCCGATGCTGCGTTAGCGGCGACAGAAAATCAATTTATTCGTCTGGTGGGTAATTGCAATCAAATTGCACAATTTTATGTCTATCCATTTACATTGCCAGGACTGTATAGAGAAAAAAAGGCTGCTGAGCATATCAAGCAGCATTATTTTGATTTTGAGGAACTGCAAAAACAGGGCCTTGATGCATTGATTGTCTCAGGAGCAAATGTTCAGCAGCCTTTTTTGATTGATGAGCCATTTTGGGAACCACTTACAAAAGTTATGGAGTGGTCATTAGAAAACGTGGCATCAACTTTATGTTCCTGTCTGGCAACGCATGCTATCGTAAAACAATTGTATGATATTGATCGCATTCCTTTAAAAGAAAAAAAATGGGGTGTATATAGTCATCAAACTATAGAAAAAGAACACCCATTGATGCGCAATATTAACACTCGTTTTGATGCGCCTCATTCTAGATATAATGAAATTAGCAAGCAACAGTTTGAAGAAGCGGGCTTAATCGTTTTAGCAGAGAGCGAAGAAGCGGGTGCACATATTGCGGTGAGTCGCGATCAATTTCGGGTCGTCTATTTTCAGGGACATCCTGAATACGATGTAAATAGCTTATTAAAAGAATATAAAAGAGAAGTAATTCGCTATATGGAAGATGAAATAAATGAACCGCCCCCATTTCCTGAGCATTATTTTGATTACGGCGCTAAACATATAATTGATACCTATATAAACACTATAAAAGATTGCAAGTATGAGAAAAAAGATCTACCAGTGTTCCCTGAAGATGGATTGAATGAATGCATTGACAACACATGGGGAGATACCGGAAAGGCAATATTCAATAATTGGTTGGGCTTGGTTTATGGCTTAACCAGTCATGACAGGTTGAAACAATATATGGATGAAGTCGATCCAAAAAACCCCTTAGGAATAAAGATATAGTGGCGAACATAGTTTCGGTGACTTATCATATGCGGCAAGCAACTAATTAAAATAGAAAGTTAAAATAATGTCTGATTTTTTCTCATTTGATACTTTAAGCCTTCACGCAGGACAAACGCTTGATCCTGAATTTGGCTCAAGAGCACAACCCATTCATCAAACAACTTCGTATGTTTTTTCAGATACAGATACAGCATCCTCTCTCTTTAATCTAGAGCGTGGCGGCCACGTTTACAATCGTATTTCAAACCCCACAGTGGGCGTTCTTGAGCAGCGCGTTGCGGCCCTTGAGGGCGGTTCGGCAGCTGTTTGTGTAGCTTCAGGAATGAGCGCTGTATTTTGCGCGCTTACAGCCTTGGTCAGTCAAGGTGACCATATTGTCGCTTCGGCAAATATGTACGGTGGTAATATTAGTTTGCTAAAAAATACATTACCAAGGTTTGGCATCACTTCCACATTTGTTGACCCTACAGACATAAAGGCAATTGAAGGCGCTATTCAAGATAATACAAAGATTGTCTTCGGGGAGCTAATTGGCAATCCGGGGCTTTCTGTTATGGATATAGAGGCGGTAGCTAAAATATGTACAAATCACCACATACCATTGATGATTGATGGGACGTTTAATACCCCTTATTTGTGTAGATGTTTTGATTATGGCGCAAATATTATTGTCCATTCGCTCACAAAATGGATGGGAGGTCACGGGACTTCAATTGGCGGCGTTGTGGTTGATGGTGGTAATTTTGACTGGGGCGCTACAGATAAATATACAACCCTAACAGAAGCCTATGCCCCTTTTTCTGGGATTAACTTTTGGGAAGAATTTGGACCGAGTGCTTTTGCTACACGTATTCGTGCTGAGGCGATGAGAGATTTTGGACCATCAATGAGCCCGATGAACGCGTTTTTGTTGTTACAAGGCATCGAAACCTTGTCTTTAAGAATGGATCGACACCTATCAAATACTAAAGAACTGCTCCAATATCTTAATAATCATGAACAGGTTTCTTGGGTTAATCACCCGGACATGCCCGATCATGATAGTCATAATATTGCTAAGAAATATATGCCAAAAGGTGCGGGATCAATTATAACGTTTGGCGTTAAAGGTGGCCGAGATGCAGGTAAAGCTTTTATAGAAAATGTGAAATTAGCTTCACATTTAGCAAATGTGGGAGACGCAAAAACGCTCATTATTCATCCCGCGACTACCACGCATTCTAGGATTGATGCTGAGGCGCTCGTCGCAGCGGGAATTACGGAAGATATGATACGAATATCTGTAGGTATCGAAAATGTTAACGACATTACACAAGACTTTAATAATGGCTTTAGAGTCGCGAAGAAATTTATTTAATGTATATCACGGTAAATGAAAAAAAAGTCTTTGCTTCTACTGGCGGTAAAGCGTTTGAGAAGAATCAACCCGTGATAATTTTTATACATGGCAGTGGTTTAGACCATTCTTTTTGGGGACTGCATTCTCGGTTTTTTGCATTCAGAAAGTATTCTGTTCTCTGTTTGGATTTCCCAGGACATACCCATTCAGAAGGACCTCCGCTTGAAAGTATTGAAGAAATGGCTTTATGGGTCAACGAAGTCATTAATACATTGCAAGCATCTTCAGTGTCTGTGGTAGGCCACTCACAAGGGTGCTTGGTTTCAATGGAATATGTGTCAAGATTTCCAGAGTTAATCAAGAGCTTATCTCTTATTGCTAGCGGCTATGAAACGCCGGTTAATTCTTTTCTTTTAGATGCCGCAAAAAATAAACCTAAAGTAGCAATTGATAAAATGATGTCATGGGGCTTCGGCAGCGCGGGACATTTGCATCAAGGCACGATCCCTGGAAATTCCATGATTGCTGGCGGCTATGAAATAATGAAGGGTAATGTTCCTAATGAACTATTTGCTGATTTAAATGCCTGTAATAATTACAAAGGCGGCAAGGAAGCCGCCAGCAATATGACGGTTCCATGTCAGTTAATATTAGGCGGAAAAGATCAAATGGCACCGCGTAAGGCAAGTATGGCTTTAGCTGACGCCTTACCGCCATCAACTAATATTGAAATTATCCAAGAAAGCGGCCATATGGTTCCGCTAGAAACTCCTAATCAATGTCGAGACTTATTAAAGACATTTATTTTTTCTAACAATCCAACGAGCTAAATCATATGTATAAAATTGAAAAAGCGTCAGTTATTGGCGCTGGCACAATGGGTCTTGGTATTGCTGGTCAACTAGCTAATGCTGGCATAGAGGTCCTTTTATTGGACCTTCCAAGTGAAGAAGGAAACCGAAATGCGGTTTGCGAAAGAGCCATAGAAAGGCTATTAGACGACCAACAGCCGAGCCTGTTACATAAAAGTATGCTAGAAAAAATTACTATAGGCAATATTGAAGATGATATACATAAAATTGCTGAATCTGATTGGATTGCTGAAGCTATAGTTGAACGGTTGGAACTTAAGCGAGCGCTCTATAAAACCATTGATGAAATAAGGCGGCCAGGATCTATTGTTTCGTCTAATACTTCTACAATTCCTATTTCACTATTGGTTGAAGGAATGCCTGCTCAGTTTAAAGAAGAATTTGCCATCACTCATTATTTTAATCCTGTTCGATATATGCGGCTTTTAGAGATTGTGAAGGGGGAATTAACTAGCCCAGATGTGGTTCAGTGCTTGGCACAATTTAATGAAGAAAATATGGGTAAAGGCATTGTGTTATGTAATGATACGCCAGGATTTTTAGGGAACCGGGTCGGTGTTTTTGCTATTCAAACAGCTCTTCATACTGCGTTCAAGCTTGATCTAAAGCCTGAAGAAGCTGACGCTATTTTTGGCCGCCCAATGGGCATTCCTAAAACTGGCGTGTTTGGGTTATATGATCTTATTGGTATAGATTTGATGAGCGATGTTGCTAAGAGCTTGATTAATATTTTACCAAAAGAAGATGTATTTCATGAAGTATCTGATGAAATACCACTAATGAAAAGAATGATGAATGAAGGATTGATGGGTAACAAAGGACTTAAAGGCGGTTTCTATCGCTTCAAAGATCCTGAGGATAGTTCAAGTAAACAAACTCTTAATTTTGATGATTTTACTTACCGAGATTATAGTTTTGAAAAGCCAGCTATAGCAATTGAAGCTGAAGAGAAAAATGATTTTACTCTGTTGCTAGAAGGGAATAGTAGATACTCACAATACGCCTGGAAGATACTTTCAAATACACTTTGCTATGCCGCAAGTTTGATTCCTGATGTTAATGAGTCACTTGTTGCTATAGATGATGCAATGAAGCTCGGGTATAACTGGGCGCAAGGCCCTTTTGAGATGATTGATAGTCTTGGTGTGGATAATTTCATTTCTAGATTAGAAAAAGAAGGGAGAGATATTCCCTGGATCCTAAAGCTGGCCTCAGGGAAATCTTTTTATCGAGTCGACGAGGGACATTTAGAGTATTTCACAGCAGAGGGAACCTATAAAAAGATTCAACGCGATCAAGGACTCAGAAGATTTACAGAAGAGCGAAAAATTTATAACCCAATTTTGACAAACAAGGCAGCCAGCTATTATCAGATTAATGGCAATTTTGGTATGGTTGAGTTTCATAGCAAAGCCAATGCGCTAGACGCAGACTCAATGCAGTTATTGGGAGATGCGGTACAGCACGCAGAGGAAAACTACATCGGCCTC
Organism: Woeseiaceae bacterium; assembly: GCA_028822065.1. Taxonomy (GTDB): domain Bacteria; phylum Pseudomonadota; class Gammaproteobacteria; order Steroidobacterales; family Woeseiaceae; genus SP4260. Next base: position 68,468 of record JAPKEL010000006.1, read on the forward strand.
ATCATCCATAATGATGCTTCGCATTTTTCATGTGGGGTTAATTTAGAAGCAATTGGAGGATTTATTGAGTCACAAGATTGGGTTGGGCTAGATAATTTCCTAGATCATTTTCAAAAAACAGTTAAAGCTATGAAGTATTCAAATATACCAGTGATATCAGCTCCATCAGGTCTTTCTATTGGTGGAGGTTTTGAGGTGGTCTTAAGTACGGACATGACAATTTATCATGCAAACTCAGTGACGGGATTAGTTGAATCTTTGGTGGGTGTTGTTCCTGGCGGTGGCGGTGTTAAAGAATTGCTCTATCGATGGCGAGAAATTAAAGGGAATGAAACAGAAGCAGCTTGGGCAACATTCATGAATGTAGGCTATGGAAAAACTGCGCAATCACCCTTGGAAGCTATAGAATTAGGGATGTTTAGAGAGGGCATTGATAGTTTTGTAATGAATCGTGATAGATTGCTAGATGCGGCTATAGAGGCGGCCCAAAAATTAGCTGAAAATTATCAACCAACTTATCGTGATAATTTTATTATGCCAGGCAGAGAGATTTGGCAAGAAATGCAAGCTTGGCTGCAAAAAAGGCACGAACAAGGTTATTTAACTCCTCATGACGTGACCACGGGCACACAAATCGCTCGGATTGTAACTGGCGGTGATGTGGATGCAGGCACAGTGATGAATGAAGATGATTTGTTTGCCTTGGAGAGAAAAGCTTTTTTGACCTTAGCCAAAACAGAACAAACAAGAAAGCGCATTCAACATATGCTCAGCTATGGTAAGCCGCTTAGAAATTGAGATGATGAACGTATGATTTATAAGCCCCCCATTGAAGATATTGTTTTTTTGCTTAAAGATTGGATTGGCATACAAAATATCAACCAACTAAAAGGTCATGAAGAATTAGATATTGAAGATATTAGCTTTATTCTGGGTGAGGCTGGGAAGTTTTGTAGCTCAGAGTTACTTCCTATAAATAGTGTTGGTGATGAAGTTGGCGCTCAATTAATAGATGGAAGAGTAATTACACCTCCCGGCTTTAAAGAAGCTTATAAGCTTTATATAGAATCCGGCTGGACTGGAATCGATGCGAATGTCGAGCATGGTGGTAGTGGATTGCCAAAATTGGTTCAGTTTTATTTTGATGAAATGTTGAGCGCCTGTAATTTGGCTTTTAAATTATATTCTGAGCTTAGCCATGGCGCTTATCAATTATTGTTAAACAGTGCTGCACAAAATATCAAAGATGCTTATTTACCAAAGTTAGCTTCCGGAGCATGGTCTGGCACGATGTGCTTAACAGAGCCTCACTGTGGGACAGATTTGAGCCTTATAAAAACACAAGCAAGCTTTAAAGATGGCAGATATTTCATCAATGGCACAAAAATTTTTATTACTTCAGGCGATCAAGACTTAACTGAAAATATTTTGCATATGGTATTGGCAAGGATCGAAGGAGCGCCAGAGGGAAGCAGAGGCATTAGTGTGTTTATGGTGCCTCGAAACCAGCTTCGAGATGAAGAGGCAATAGGATCATTAAATGGCGTATCTGTTGGCTCGATCGAGAAAAAAATGGGCATAAAGGGCTCAGGAACTTGTGTTTTAAACTTTGATAATGCTGAAGGTTATCTTATTGGCGATGAAAATAAAGGGTTAGCGGCTATGTTCACTATGATGAATGCAGAAAGGATCACAGTTGGAATTCAAGGACTTGGTTTTGCTGATATCGCCTATCAAAACGCAAAAGATTATGCTCGAGAAAGGCGTCAGAGCAGAGTACCAGGAGTAAAGCATACAAATAAAAAAGCCGATCCAATTATTGAGCAGCCTGAAATTAAAAGATTATTGCTTCGTATGCGCAGTCAAATTGAAGGTGGTCGAGCCCTTGCTACTTACGTTGGGTATCATGTTGATGTGATGCAGAAATCTCAAGAGCCAGCTAAAAGACAAAGAGCTGATAATATCGTCTCACTATTAACACCAGTGGTAAAATGTTATTTGTCTGATCTTGGAATGGAAAGTAGTTTATCCGCTCAGCAAGTATTTGGCGGTCATGGATATGTGCATGATTATGGGATGGAACAGTTAGTCAGGGATTGTAGAATTACTACAATCTATGAAGGAACCAACGAAGTGCAGGCGGCTGATTTTGTGTTTCGTAAGCTTATGCTAAAGGACAGCCATTTAATTGAAACTTTTATCGAAGAGTGGGAAAGTTCATTATTTCATGAAGCTTCATCTGATGACGCAGACCTTGATTTAATTCTTGTTAAAACCAAACAGTCTTTTGGTCGCTTTAAAAAAGTCACAGCTTGGATTATTGAGCAGGTTAATATCAACCCATTACATGCGATGGGAGCATCATCCGAATATACCCGTTATTTCTCATTGAACATGGTGGCTTTTTTGTGGGCAGATATCATGGCAGCTATTAGTAATAAGGAAGGAGATTTTTATAGCAGTAAGAGAAAACTAGCCAAATTTTTCATATTACATATTTTGCCTGAAACTGTCAGCTTAGAACAACAGATACTCGATGGCGCCTCAATCCTGTCTGAGTTTGAGAGTGCTGATTTTAATGATTAACCGATATCATCTTTCAAAATTTTAATTTCTGCTGGGAACCAAGGTTTATCGCAAACATTAGCGTTCAGATCTCCTTGCGGTGAATCTATTACGATTCTCGTGCCAATATCTGCATAATTAACAGGGACATTAGCAAAACCAATATTTTTATTTAACCGAGGTGAATGGATGCATCTGGTTACATGCCCAATAATATTGTCAGCATCTTTTACAGACCAAAGATGCTCTGGCGCAGATGTGATGGGAACGCCATCAATTTCAATACCAACGAGTTTTCTTTTCGGCCCTTCAGTTTTGATTTTTTGTAAGGCCTTTTTACCAATGAAGTCATCTTCACGATCTAGATTGACTAATCTGCCCATACCGACTGTATAAGGATTATCGTAACGGCCAATATCTGAGGCATATGACAGCATTTCACCCTCTATACTTCTAATTAATTGTGGCGCTGCCGGTTTGATATTATATTTTGCACCTGCTTTTTCAACCAAATCCCAGAGCTCATTTCCACGAGACCCATCTTGAAGATAAAGCTCATAACTTAATTCGCCGCTCCAACCTGTTCTTCCAAGCACCAAGGGTATACCCTGAACCTCGGTTTGAACGGCACGATAATAACCAAGATCTATTGCTAAATCACCAAATAGTGCGTGCATAACATGTGGTGATTTTGGACCGCCCATCTGTAATGGCGATACATCTGGTTCGAAGACTTTTACATCCATTCCAGAGTTAATAGCAATACCTTCAATCCATAATAGAACATCTCCATCACCGGGCGAGATCCAAAATTGTTCTTCCCCCAGCCTGAGCAAAACAGCATCATTAATGATGCCGCCATCCTCACCAGTCAGAAGAATATAATAACATTTGCCCATATTACAATTTGATACGTCTCTAGGAGTGATAAATTGCACTAATTTATGTGCATCAGGACCGCTTATTTCAATTTGGCGCTCGACCGCAACATCAATCATGACCACATCATTAACCATGCTCCAGTATTCTTCGACAACGCTGGTATAAAGTGTTGGCATATACATGTGATTATAGATGGAGAATGCTTTTGCACCACAACGTTTCGTAGATTCAAAATATGGAGATTTGCGAACTCGCGAGCCTATACTAATGTATGGGCTGAAATTGTTGTTGGTCATTACTATTCTCTTATTGGTTAATATTGAAACAAAAAAAAGTAGCATGCCGATTGTTTATTATCGAGTCAATCAAATTATTAAAAGAAATGTTATTTTTTACAGTGCTATAGTTGGTGTTGTCTATTTTTTCTTCAAGGAAACAAATTAAATGAAAAAGATTCGTTTGATCGTATTATCATTTATGTCAATCTTCATGCTCAATGCCTGTCTCGTTCAGGAAAATTTAGAGGGTATAGCCATTACTAATGTTACGGTTATTGATGCTATGAACGGCCTACGTGAATCACAGACTGTTGTTTTTGAAAAAGATCGTATAATTGCCATAGAAACAACAAATGATAAGCCTCTCGAAGTATTAAAAGTCATTGATGGTACGGGTAAATTTTTAATTCCAGGCTTATGGGATATGCATGTTCATTTGACCTATGACGATGCTTTTACAGATGATATGCCATCATTGTTTTTAGCTTATGGTATTACAAGCGTCAGGGATACGGGTGGTCTAATAGATAAATTATTGCCAGTTATCGATAAGATGCGTGAGATTGACGCATTAGCACCTCGGGTATTTTTCAGCGGTCCTTTATTGGATGGAGAATTTGTTGTTTATGATGGCGGGCTAGTGCCAGAGATTGGCACTCAGAATGCCACCATTGAGATGGCCAATGAAAAAATTGAAATGCTTAAAAATTCTGGTGTCGATTTTATAAAAATATACGAAATGGTATCACCCGCAGTATTTTCAGCCCTTACGGATGCTGCTGAAAAATATCAATTACCTATTGCTGCACATATACCTCTTTCAATGACGGCAAGTATAGCTGGACCAGAAGTGGATTCAATGGAGCACCTACGTAATGTTGAATTAGATTGTGCTGTCAATTCTTCTCAATTGCATGAGGAGCGCTTATCTCGTTTGAATTCACATACTCAAGGTGCCGGTCTTACTTTGAGATCTAGTCTGCATCAATTGCAAAGATTGCCTGCAATTCAAAATTATGATGAGCAGCGCTGTAATCAAACATTGGATAATTTAAGAGCTACTATTCAAGTGCCCACATTAAGATTGAATTCTTTTTCCATGCGACCAAGTTATGAAAGAAATGATTGGAGTGAAGTGCTTGAAAGAGTGCCTGAAGGGGCTCAAGAAAAATGGATAGCAGCTACAGAAGACTGGTTTGAAAAGGAGAAAGATCAAGATTGGGATGGTTCGGAATTTGCGAAATGGAGCATTCAATTAGTTGGCAATATGCATAGACGTGGAGTTCCTATAGGGGCAGGAACAGATACGCCTATTGGCATGGCTTTACCGGGATACAGCTTACACACAGAACTTGAGCTACTTGTTGAAGCTGGGCTGTCACCTATAGAGGCTTTGTACTCGGCTACAATAAGACCAACTGAATTTTTTTCCTTAGAGGACACCATGGGCACCATTGAAGTGGGTAAAGTAGCTGATTTGGTTTTATTAGAAGCCAACCCTCTAGTAGATATAAGTAATACACGTCGAATTAATTCGGTTATATCAAAAGGCGTGGTAATTAATCCAGAGGAACTTTTATAACTTAACTATTCTTGAAGGTTTTTCGTTTTACCAGTCTCTAAGAATCGGTATAATCTCGCTTCTAATAGTATTGACAAGATATTTATTTCAATGAGGTTTAAGGCGTGAGATTGATAAAAATAGTTCAAATTATATTGTTATTGTGTTGCTTTTCTTTTCTGAGAGCAGATGAGATTAAGTTAAGTGACTTAGAATCCATCTCTGAATCTGAGACCATGGTAATGGTACCAATGCGTGATGGAGTTCGACTCGCAACCGATATTTATCGCCCAAAAGAAAACAAAGAAACACTACCGCTTGTTTTTATTAAAACGCCCTATAATTTTAATGAGATTCAAGGTGCCACATTACAGTGGACGTATGAGGCAGTTAAGCGCGGTTATGCTGTGGCGATACAAAATGAAAGAGGACGCTATTACTCTGAAGGTGAATGGGAGATATTAGGCAATCCTCGCACAGATGGATTTGATGCTTTGAGTTGGTTTGTCGAGCAATCTTGGTCAAACGGAAATATAGGTACATTAGGCTGCTCCTCTTCTGCTGAATGGCAAATGGCGCTTGCTTCACAAGATCATCCAGCACACAAGGCTATGGTGCCAATGGCATCTGGTGCTGGCATTGGGCGTGTGGGTGAATTCTATGAGCAAGGTAATTGGTTCAAAGGTGGCGTGCATCAAACATTATTTTCAGTCTGGCTTTATAGCGTTCAGCAACAAATCTATCCGCGCTTCCCAGCCGGGATGTCCCAAGAGGATTTGCAGCGTTTAAGAAAATTATATGACCTTACTCCTGATATGCCAGAGGTTGATTGGATCAAACAATTACGTAAATTGCCATCTATAGAATGGCTAAAAGATGCCGGTGCAAATATTGGACCCATGGAAGCATTAATGAAAAGAACGCCGGATCATCCTGATTGGTATAAAGGCGGACTCTATCATGATAATGAAGAATTTAATGTGCCGGCCTTTTGGTTTAATAGTTGGTTTGATGTAAGTCAAGGGCCGAATCTTGCTATTTTTAATCATGCAATAAAAAACGGCAAAGATAAATCAGTCAAAGCAGGGCAATACATGGTGATGGCACCCACGTTACATTGTGGTTTTTATAGAATTCCAGAAAACGAAGATTTAATTGTTGGTGAATTAAATGTGGGTAATGCTACGTTTCCATTTTATGAGCAAATGTTTGGCTTTTTTGACTTCTATTTAAAAGAAGAAAAAACTAAAATTTTTAATAAGTTGCCTAAGGTTCAGTATTACACTATGGGTAAGAATGCATGGCAGTCTGCTGACAGCTGGCCGCCAAAAGCAGCAAAACCTATGACATTATTTCTTTCGAGTAACGCAGGAGCGAACAGCTTATTTGGTGATGGAGAGTTGGTTGATCACTCTCGATCTCCTTCTTCAAGTGATCAATTTACTTATGATCCTATGAACCCTGTTCCTGCACTCGGCGGCGGCGTGTGCTGCAATAAAAAAGCAGCATTGGGCGGCAGTTATGATCAACGAGGTATTGAAGCTAGGCAAGATGTGTTGGTTTATACCTCTAAGGTTATGCAACAAGATCTTGAGGTGACAGGGAGTGTAAGGCCTATTATTTATCTTTCTTCGAGCGCTAAAGATACCGATGTGACCGTTAAGCTTGTGGATGTTTATCCGGACGGCAAAGCTTTTAATGTTGATGATACAATTTTTCGTTCTCGTTATCGTGAGGGTTACGATAAGCAAGTATTTATGGAGGAGCAAAAAATCTATGAAATTAAACCCACGCCCATGTCAACCAGCTATGTATTTCAAGAAGGTCATAGAATTAGAATCGAAGTTTCATCCAGTAAATTTCCTCAATATATGAGAAATTTAAATACGGGCGGCAACAACTATGATGAAACAAAGGGTATAGTGGCTGAAAATATGGTTCATCATTCTTTTCAACATCCTTCTAAAATTATTTTTTCAGTGATTCAGGATTAGTTTATCTAGGCTGCTCAAAGGCCAAAGAAAAGAATAAGCTATTTAAAAATAATTTATTAGTCCCATACCAAGTGGCCCGAAAATTTGGATCATCAGCAAAAAGGATAATACTCCCATTGCCATATCTCTCCGCAACGAGGGCAGCTGTATTAGCGATTGCTCGCTGATTATTTTCTGATGCATAACCCGATAATATAGGAGAATCTTTGTAGGCTATAACAGTCCCATAAGGATTTTTCGGCCTAGATAAAATAGAAGTGGTATTTTTATGTAAGGCAATATTCTTATTGGAATAACCAAACCCTAGTGGATGAGTGATATCTAAGTCACCAGCAAAAATAGTACCGCCAATAAATTCCAGGGGATCACGACCTTCTTTTTCTGCATAAGCATATCTAATATCACTGTTATTAATTTGTTCGGCTTTATCATTTTTTACATCACCGTCAAGCAGGCTGTTCTGAATCCAATCAGCACCCTGTCTTATACCGATTATGGTGCCACCCTTACGGATCCATTGCGCTAATTCTTTATTAAATTCAGGGCGGTAGTTTTTGTATTTACCGCCTGCAAAAATTATATGCGTATAACGATCAAATTCGGTATTTTGCATTAAATTTCGATCGCTTATTGTTACAGGAATTTCCATTCTTTGATCTAAAAGATGCCAGATTTCCCCTACGTTATACCAATCCATATCTCGACCAGCGACCAATAATATAGTTGGTTTTTGGATGGCTTTATTGAATTGACTGCCGACATCTGGCGTTTTTGATCCAGCAACACTTCGTCCCGAGGTTAGTGCGTGTATTTCTATGCCATGATCTTTAGCAACGTCCTGCAAAAGCTTATGGATTTTTTCAGGCGTGACGGCTTGTCTATCAAACGAGACAATAATACTGCCTCGGTCAAATTCATAGATACCTTTGGAGGTGGAGGCGGTAAAAGGGTTAAGAGCAACCTTGGTAAAAAGACTGGAATTTAAGATCCGATAGAGTGCTTTTGGTGAGTAATAATTAGACCATTCAAACGCATACGCATACTCAGGTTGATCGGGTTGTGGTGCAGACGGCTTGGCATTATCAACCAATTGTCCCAAAAGTTTATCACTAAGATTGACATCATTGATTTCGGAGTATTCTAAACCATAAGCGAGTGGCAGAGTCCAAGTTGAAACGTCATAAAATTTGCTGTCTTCAAACTCATGTGCAAGATCAAACATACCTCTAATGAGAGTATGTTGCGATTGATTAAGAGGAACTATGACAGTTTCATCTCTTTTATAGTTTATTTGATTAAGCGTCACATCATTATTCAAATGATAAACATTGATACGGTGAAAATTTAACAAATCAATAAAATGATATAGGCGTGCTTTATCTTTTCCAGCGCTCAAGATATAAGCTTTGATTGGATGTTGGGCAGCTCTAGTCGGCACATTGCCATAAAATTCTTTTTGATAATTCAGTAATTCTATTTTATTGTTAACGGCGCCTTGAGCATTAGCGATACTGGTTCTAAAGTGCTTAATGATGTTTTCGCGATAGGTCCTGATGCCATTTCTGGTATCAATTTTTACGCCTCTTGCTGAGCTGGCTTCATGTAATATACCAACACCCCCATTAACAAGAGGAAATGAAGAGCCTTTACCGAGAAAAAAATGATCATAACGATCACCATGGAAATACAATCTTTTCTGCGAATCTAAAATCGCCTCTGAAGGTTTTACCACTTTAGCAACAAGCTCCATGCCTTGCTTTGGAATTAAGGGGTGATTTCTTGTAGGGACTCCTGGAGAGAAATAATAAGTTTGTTCACTCCCCATTTCATGGTAATCCACGGAAACATTGGGCCGCCATTCATGCCATTTCGTAACCCATGCTCGTGGCTCAGGCTGGGTAGCTGAGATCCATTGTCGATTTAAATCAAAGCCATAATGATTGGTCCTGGTAAGCCGACCATCGTAATTATGCTCTATATGCTCAGGATTTGAGTTAGGTATTTGACCGCCAAAAGTATCTAGCCAAGCAATACGATTTGCGTGCCCATCAGGATTAAAAACAGCAGTAATCAAGATTACGCTGTTCTTAAGTAGAGCATCAATTTCTTTGCCTTTCGCGGCGGCAAGATGATAAATGGTTGGAAGAGACGCATCCATACCGCTCGATTCTGCCCCATGGACACCATAATTTAACCAAGTAATGACTGGCATATCTTTTTTGATATTTTGATTTGATGCTGGCTCAGTCAGGGCGATGTGTTGTTTTTTAATTTCATCAATCTTAGTTTGATTAGATTCAGATGTAGCAACTACAAATAAAATAGGCCTTCTTTCGTGAGAAAAACCAATAGTTTCTATAGTTAAGCGATTTGAAAGATTAGCAACTAATTGGAGATAACTTACTAACTCGTGATGTCTAACAGGAGCCGCACCTAGGGGTCTTCCAAGAAACGAAGCGGGTGTGGGTATATCAATATTATAATTAATATTAGTTGGGAAGATCTCTTGATCGATGTCTTGTTGGTCATTTGCAAAGCTAATTTGGTAGGTAAAAATTATGCTAATGATCCAGATTAATTGGTTGATTATGTTTTTCACTGTAATCCTTTTTATTTTTTATTTTTGGCTAATAACAAAATATCCTAATTTAGAAGAAATTGACAATGTTTGTTTTATTGAAATTATCGTGCATTATTAGTTAAGTAATTGATTTATTTGATTGATATTATTATCAAATAGCTATAGTTTGTTGGAGTTTTGTGTTTATGAATGTGAGAATAATAAGGTAATTTTATGTTAAGTATTATTATTTTAGCCGCCGGTAAAGGCACGAGAATGAATTCCCTGTTACCTAAGGTTTTACAGCCTCTGGCTGGTAAGCCATTGCTTGAGCATGTGATTTGTACTTCAAAAGCTCTCAAGCCTCATGAAATTTTTATTGTACATGGTTTTGCCGGCGAATTAATACAACAACGCTTTCAATCAAATTTAGATCTGAAATGGGCGCAACAAAAAGAACAATTAGGGACGGGACATGCCGTGATGCAGGCGGCGAAAACTATTTCAAATAAAAATAATGCACTTATTTTATACGGAGACGTCCCTCTTGTGAGCATAGAAACTTTAAGTTTATTAATAGAAGGTCATCAGGATAATGGAATATCGTTACTTACAGCATTACTCCCTTATGCTGATGGATATGGGCGAATCATACGCCATGATGGCGATATAAAAGCTATTATTGAAGATTCAGAAGCCACCGATGCAGAAAAGAGAATCAATGAAATTAATACCGGTATAATGTATTGCGATGCAGGACAGTTAAATAATTGGCTGAATAGATTAAATAATAACAACGCGAAAGGTGAATATTATTTAACAGATATCATTGGTATGGCCGTTAAAGATGGCGCTAAAGTTCGTGGTATTAAAGCTAAAAATTGGGAAGAGGTAATGGGTATTAATGATAAAAAAGAATTAGCAACGGCAGAGCGTTTGCTCCAAAAAGACCTAGCAGAAGATTTAATGGAGCAAGGAGTTTCACTTTTAGATCCAGCTCGGCTGGACATTCGAGGTACTTTAACCTGTGGGAAGGATGTGATCATTGATGTAAACGTTATCTTTGAGGGAGAGGTTAGACTTGGAGATAATGTCAATATTGGTCCCAATAATATTATCAGAAACTCCAAGATTCATAACAATACGATCATTCATGCAAATTGTCATATCGATGGCGCAATAATTGGTCAGAAGTCAGCAATAGGTCCTTATGCTCGATTGAGACCAGGTACGGATTTAAAGGATAATGTTAAAATTGGAAATTTTGTGGAAGTTAAAAAAAGTACTGTTGGTGAAAATACCAAGATTAATCATCTGAGTTATATTGGAGATGCAAAAGTGGGTACTTCAGTAAACATTGGTGCTGGAACCATTACTTGTAATTATGATGGTGCTAACAAGCATATTACTGAAATAAAAGAGGGGGCGTTTATTGGTTCTGGAGTTGAGTTAGTTGCCCCTGTTGTGATTGAAAAAAATGCTACGATTGGTGCTGGATCGACTATCTCAAAATCAGCCCCAAAAGAGAGATTAACACTCGAGCGATCAAAGCAAACTACTCATGATAACTGGCAACGCCCTAAAAAATCATAAGTTAACGAATAGAATATTGGAATAAAAATAATGTGCGGAATTGTTGGTGCGATTAGCGAGAGAAATGTTACTCCTATATTGATGGAGGGATTGCGCCGCCTTGAATATAGAGGTTATGACTCTGCTGGCATAGCAATATTCGATAATAGCAAAATACAAAGATTGCGACGCGCAGGAAAAGTACAAGAGCTACAAAATGCTCTAGATAATAATCCATTAATAGGTACTCTGGGAATTTCCCATACAAGATGGGCGACACATGGCATTCCTACAGAAAATAATGCTCATCCTCATCTTTCTGAGCAGGATATTGCTCTCGTTCATAATGGTATTATCGAAAATCATGAGGCGCTAAAAAAAGAACTTCTTGATGAAGGGTATACATTTGAATCGGATACCGATACCGAAGTTGTGGTGCATCGCATTCATTTTCATTTAGCTTCAAATGCTGATTTATGTACAGCGGTTAATTTGACGGTCCGTGAATTAGAAGGCGCATATGCATTAGCTGTCATCAGTAAGGATGAGCCACATAAAATGATTGTTGCTCGATCTGGTTGCCCTGTCGTAATTGGTAAGGGAATTAATGAAAATTTTGTTGCTTCAGATGTGGCAGCTCTATTACCGGTGACTAATAATTTTATATTTTTAGAAGATGATGATGTTGCCAGTGTAGAAAAAGATAAAGTCACTGTTTTTAATAGTGAGGGAATCGAGGTAAGCAGGAAAGTTACAGAAAGCAAGCTATCATCAGAGGCAGCTGAGCGCGGTGAATTTAAACATTTCATGCTAAAAGAAATATACGAGCAATCAATTGCGGTAGGTAATACGCTTAATCAACGCATTGCCGATGGCCAGGTACTTGAAAATGCTTTCGGACCGGATACTAGCATGACCTTCGATCAGGTTAAGGCAGTGCATATTGTGGCTTGTGGAACGAGCTATCATGCAGGGTTGGTAGCCAGATATTGGATAGAAGATATATGTCGGGTGCCCTGTAGCGTCGAAATTGCGAGTGAATATAGATATCGCAATCCTGTGGTGCCAGAAAATACATTATTTGTCACCATCAGCCAGTCGGGTGAAACTGCTGATACTTTAGCGGCTTTGAGAGAAGCTAAAAAAGCAAACTATGTCTCAACTTTAGCGATTTGTAATGTGCCTGAAAGTTCCATGGTTAGAGAGTCCGATTTGGTCTTAATCACCAATGCAGGCCCTGAAATTGGCGTTGCTTCAACTAAAGCATTTACTACTCAATTAGCGGCATTGTCTTTATTAACTATTGTAATAGGTAGACGGCATGGCTTAAAAAAAGCATTAGAAAAAGACCTAGTCGCACAATTATTGGAATTACCTGAGCTCATTAATCAAATTTTGGCTCTAGATAGTAATATAGAGTCACTTGCACAGCATTTTGCGGATAAGCATCATGCGTTATTTCTGGGGCGTGGGATACAAAATCCTATTGCCATGGAAGGCGCATTAAAATTAAAGGAAATTTCATATATTCATGCAGAAGCATATGCTGCCGGGGAATTAAAGCATGGACCATTGGCATTGGTTGATAAAGATATGCCGATAGTTGCCATTGCCCCAGATGACCAATTACTTGAAAAATTAAAAAGTAATTTACAAGAAGTAAGAGCAAGAGGCGGAGAGCTATATGTGTTTGCAGATCCGCGTGTTCAGTTTGCAGATAAAATTGGTACTCATACCACCACTATGCCTGCTGAGATAAAAGATTTTCAGGCCCCTATTTTATACACTATTCCATTACAGTTACTTTCTTATCATGTGGCTGTTTTAAAAGGTACTGACATTGATCAACCAAGAAATTTAGCTAAGTCAGTCACTGTGGAATAAGTTTGAACAGAGAATAAGAAGGAGGGAAAATGTTTAAAAAAGTATGTTTTATATCTCTATTGTTTTTTCCCCTAAATGTTCATGCATCTCATGATGTTTGTATTGCGGTTTATCCAACACCATCTGAATGTTTACACGATGAAGGTGATGACAATAAAAACATCTTAATTGCAGGTGCAGTTGTTGCAGTTGTTGCAGTTGTGTATTTTTATCTCAACAAAGATAAAGATATAGACTCTTACAATATCAATGATGGACTCACCCTTTATGAAGGGAAAAAAATTAAGGTAAGTTTTTTCCCTAATCGACTTTATCAGCAGAGTGAACACAGTTATCAATCCGCAGCAATTTCTTCTTTCAATGAATTTGATTATTACCCAGAATATAAAATTCTAACTTTTGATTTGAGCCCATGGATAAAAAGACACTAAAGCTTTAAAGGCCGATTGATATTGATCGATTCTAGCGTTTGAGAGGTGACTCAATACTTATTAAACTTATATGAATGATTGCGATAAAAAATTAGGTTTGAACAAAGCAATT
>JAPKEL010000007.1 GCA_028822065.1 Woeseiaceae bacterium
GGTGCTTCTTCAGCGGCAGGTGCTTCTGCTGGTGCTTCTTCAGCGGCAGGTGCTTCTGCTGGAGTAGTCATTACGTTTGATGCAGCTTTTGCATCTCTTCGACGTTGCGACTCTTCTTCTCTAACTTTTTCCTCTTCTACAGATTTTGACATAGGTGATTGTGATTTAACCGCATCTTTTTGGTTGAGTACAAGGTATCTTAATACAGCATCATTAAAGCTAAATGCAGTAGTCATTTCCGCAATTACTTCATGAGAACATTCAACATTCATAAGTAAATAATGTGCTTTATGCGCTTTTTTAACAGGATGAGCGAGTTGACGTCTGCCCCAATCTTCACTTCTGTGAATTAAGCCGCCAGTGCTGGTAATCATTGACTGATACTTCTCTACCATAGCTGGTACTTGTTCGCTCTGATCTGGATGAACCAGAAAGACAATTTCATAATGTCTCATAGTATCCCCTTACGGATTGTAGCCTCCTATTTTATTGTATAGTGAGGCAAGGAGTTAAAAATAATTATTAATCACCATATAGATGGATGCGAATCGTACCCAAGGATGAGGGTTCGTGCAAGTCTAAATGACATATTTTCTTAAGTTTAAATCTTTCACTTAACCTCAATTCTCTTTCTAACTATTTCAAAAAGACAAATGCCAGTCGCGACCGATACATTTAAACTAGAAATTGAGCCATACATTGGTATACAAGCAAGTTTATCGCAACGACTCGTAATCATTTTACTGATTCCGGAATGCTCGTGGCCCATTATTAATGTAACAGGACCTTTATGATCTATATCATAGAGACTTTCAGAGGCTGCATCAGAAGTACCAATGCGTGTAATGCCGTAATCGCCCATCCATGCAAGCACTTTGCCTAGATTTTTTACTGTAACGACGGGCACATGCTCGGCAGCACCTGCTGCTACCTTGCTAGTTGTAGGCCCTAGTGAAGCTGAATTATCCTGCCCAATTATAATAGCATCCACTCCGGCCGCATCAGCCGTTCGAATGCATGCACCAAGATTATGAGGATCCTGGATTCGTTCAAGCATTAACAAAAATAAAGGCTTATCTCCAATGAGAGCGAGTCTTTCCTCTATCATAGTTCTTAAATCAGCTTCATTGTTAATTAACTTCCTTCTCACCTCTGCAACAATTCCTTGATGTGAAAACTCTCCACAAATCTGACCTAGCCTTGATCGATTTGCCGGCTTAACAATTATATCCATTTCATTTGCAGACTTTATAATTGCCTGCAATCTTTTATTTTCACTCTGATATTCCGCATAAATTTTTTTAATTACACTATTTTTATTACCCATCAACTGCTCAATAGCGCGAAGACCAATAACATAATTACTCTTATTCATCTTAATGACTGCCCTTCTTTATTTTTTTTATTAGTAAGAAATTTATTCTTCGCATACTTAAATCGACCTCACTCACCTTAATTTCGAGTCGATCACCGATATTATAAATAATTTTATTTTTTTCCCCTATCAAGCTTAATGAACGCTCATCATAAATGTAATAATCATTTTTTAGAGTTGAAATATGAACCAAGCCTTCAATTAAGGTTTCATCAAGCCGCACAAATAAACCAAAATTTGTAATGCTAGTAACCGACCCCTGAAAGGTCAATCCAACTTTATTTTCCATATATTGGCACTTCAATATCGCATCAACTTCACGGGTCGCTTTTTCAGCTCGGCGCTCTCTCTCAGAACAAGTTTCTCCAAAATTTTGCATATCGTTATTGTTATAACAGTATTTACCAAGTTTTTTCTGCGTTGAAATATGTCGAATAGCTCGATGTACCAATAGGTCCGGGTAACGCCTAATAGGTGATGTAAAATGCGTATATGTTTTTAACGCTAAACCAAAATGACCTATGTTTTCTGCTTGATACACCGCTTGTTTAAAAGATCGTAGTATCGTCATAGATAATGATGAGCTGTAATTACTGTCCTTAGTCTGCTTAATAATCAAATTATAATCATTTGGAGTTAAATGCTGAGGATGAGGTGCCTTCATACCTAGAGATATTATATATGACCTTATTTGTTCGAAATCTTCAGCCTCAGGTTTGGCATGATTTCGATACAAAGCAGGAACCTTATTCTCATTGATAAATCTGGCCGCTTCCACATTTGCAGCAATCATACATTCCTCAATCAAACGATGCGCATCATTTCTTTTAACTATATCTATGCTTTCAATATCTCCATTTTCTTTGAATTTAATTTTAGATTGTGGGATATCGAGATCAATCGCCCCTCTTGCATCTCTTGCTATGGACATAACTTCATACATAGCAAAAAGATTATCAAGAACGGATTCCACTTTTACAGGAATTGATATTGCATTACTCTCATTATGATAATTATTAACTTGGGAATAAGTTAATCTTGCCTTCGATTTTATTACAGCTTCAAAGAAATTAGAATCAACCACTCTTCCGTCATCACCAATCTGCATATCACAAACCAAAGCCAAACGATCTACATCTGGATTTAATGAACACAGCCCATTTGACAGTACCTCTGGCAGCATCGGGACAACTCGATCAGGAAAATAAACAGACGTTCCCCTCCAATGAGCCTCTTTATCCAAGGGAGAATTAGGTTGCACATAAAAATCAACATCAGCAATGGCTACCAATAATCGCCATCCATTATTATTATTTTCACAATATACAGCATCATCAAAGTCTCGGGCATCTTCGCCATCTATAGTAATTAAATTGTAGCCTCGTAAGTCATTACGGCGCTCAACTTCCTTAATATCCAATGCCTCATCTGAAGCAAATTTCTTAATCTCTAAATTAACTTCTTTGGGCCAGCTGCATGGAAGTTCATAATTTTTAATCGCTATATCAGTGTGGATTCCTTTCTCCTCTTTACTGCCTAAACTTTCTCTGATCACACCGTACATTGACGACTTTTTTGATGGGTATTGAGTAATATCTACTTCAACATATTCACCGATGTTTGCCCCTGATAAATTTTCTTTTTTTATATTTATTTTTGTCGCGTTATTTTTCTTATGTGCATCCACATAGTAACCACCATATTTAAACGCTAATTGACCAACAATTTTTTTTGTCCCTCTTTTTAAGATTTCCATCAACTGCCCGGACTGACGTTCAGTATTATTCCCCAGTAATTTTATAGAAACATGATCTCCATCCATTAAGGACCGCATCTCATGAACTGACAAATAAACATCTTTTTGTCGATCTTTCACTATCACGAAACCATACCCTTCAAGATGAGCTGAAACGATTCCATTGACCAAACCTTTTTGCTTGAGAAAATAATAAGCACCTTTTTTATTCTTTTTAAGTAATTTTTCTTTTACTAAGTTATAAAGTATTTTTTTTAGTGCTGTCATTGACTTCATGTTTTTCACATTAAATTGCATACATAAATGCTCGAAAGTGACGGCTTGATCTACTTTTTCTAGAAAAGTAAGCAATTGATTAATATTGGGAACTAAGTGTTGATAGGATTTTTTTTTCATAACATTTTGATTTATTTGATTTCTTTAGGTTGTATCTTTATATTTTAATAGCATTCAATCATTACTTTAAGTAAAGTCCCATATCCATAATGATTAACATTTTTAACCCACATGCCGAGGTGGCGGAATTGGTAGACGCGCTAGCTTCAGGTGCTAGTGGGGGAAACCCCGTGGAGGTTCAAGTCCTCTTCTCGGCACCATAATTGCCATATTTTTAATAATTTTCTCGATTAAATATTTCACTCAACAAGCACTATGCCTCAAAGAGAATCATATTAATAATTATAAAATTTTTTAATTAGGTAATCATTTATTTTTTAGGTAAGATTCATCAACCTAAATAGGATAATTATGCAAACATTTGTCGATACTATTAATTCATATATCTGGAGTGATTCACTCATTTATTTTGCGTTAGGCGCGGGCTTATTTTTTTCCATTAAAACAAGATTCGTCCAAATACGATTAATTCGTGAAATGGTAAATCTACTCTTCTCTGGAAAGAGTTCAAAAAAAGGTATCTCAACATTCCAAGCCTTATCCGTCTCCTTATCTGGGCGTGTTGGTACAGGCAATATAGCTGGAGTAGCAGCCGCAATAGGCTTTGGTGGCCCTGGGGCTGTATTTTGGATGTGGGTTGTGGCTTTTCTAGGCGCCTCAACAGCTTACATAGAGTCCACTCTTGGGCAAATATACAAAGAAGATAGTGATGGTCAGTATCGAGGTGGGCCAGCTTATTACATTGAAAAAGCGATGGGACAAAAATGGTACGCATGGATTTTTGCTTTTGCCACAATTATAGCGACGGGTATCTTACTTCCAGGCGTGCAAGCCAATAGTATTGGCAACGCTGCTGAATTAGCTTTTGGTGGTGGTGAAATCGTACAAACTGTTGTTGGACCATTAAGTACAACAAAAATATCAATGTCGATTGTCGTCGTCATCCTTCTTGGTTTTATTATTTTTGGTGGTGTAAAGAGGATCGCTAATTTTACGCAAGTAGTCGTACCATTTATGGCCTTTGCCTATGTGATTACAGCGCTGGCAGTCATCGGCCTTAATATTTCTCGTCTACCTGAAATCATTAATCTGATTTTAACAGATGCCTTTTCACCTATGGCTGGTGTTGGAGCTGCTGTTGGGTGGGGTGTAAAAAGAGGGATTTATTCTAATGAAGCAGGTCAAGGGACAGGAGTTCACGCGGCGGCAGCCGCTGAAGTTGCTCATCCCGCGCAACAAGGGTTAGTACAAGCCTTCTCTGTCTACATAGATACGTTATTTGTCTGTTCAGCTACTGCTTTTATGATACTAATAACAGGAGCTTACAATGTTCATACTGATGAGGGTAAAATCCCCGGCTTTATCATTCAAAATTTAAGTGCATCAGCAGATGCAAATAGCCCAGCATTTACTCAATACGCATTAGAGACTTCTTTGCCAGGAATGGGAGCACCCTTTATTGCTATTGCATTGTTCTTTTTCGCCTTTACCACCATTCTTGCTTATTATTATATTGCCGAGACGAATATCGCATACATTAGACGTTCATTTAAAATGCCGGGTGATATGCTTTTATTAAAAATAATCATGCTAACCGCTGTATTTTATGGTTCCATAAAAACAGCCAGCATTGCTTGGGGCCTGGGTGATATTGGGGTAGGAATCATGGCCTGGCTAAATATTCTCAGTATTTTAATTATTTTCTTTATGACCAAACCCGCCATAAAAGCATTAAAAGATTACGAGTCTCAAAAAAATAATAATGTTAAACAATATTCATTCAATCCAGTCTCTTTAGGTATCAAGAATGCCCATTTTTGGGAAGAACGCCTAAACAATAATCAAAAAGATACCATGTAATCGGCCAGTTTATCCTTCTCAAGGATTTCATTGAAATCTTCAGCGAGAACCTTACTCATCTCAGTTACAGCCTTCCATCTTTTCATTCTTTCTGAATTTGAAAAATTTTTAAAATCTGACCGATCTGGAATTTTAGCGCCCGGTAATTTCTCTATAAATTTTTCTGATGGGCAAATAAATATAGTTCTATCTAAATTATTTATTTGTAAATTTCGCCAAAATAATGGCCGATCAAACCAGCCTGGCTTCAAAAGGTCAAAGAAATGCGGATACAAAGCATAATGCTCCTTATCAACCGGCATAACATCTAAATGATAGTCAAGAATTCCGCCATCTCTATATACCCCCTCCGGTGCTCCTTTTATATTTCGTACCCCTTCTAGAAAAATCGGAATAGAGCTTGACGCAATAACCGCATCCTTTAAATTTCCAATTGTTAATGGCGTGTGATGCATTGGAAAGTCATTGTTTTTAATAAAAAATGGAGCTTCTCTTGAATCAAAAAACAACCCTCTTGAAAAAAAGTACCTCAACGCTCTCCTATTAAACAAATTTACCAACATCGCAATTAACAAACCTAAAGCGAGAAGCGGATCGCGCTCAGATTTTAAAATATGATTATTTTTTGTTGTTAAAATGCTTGTTCTTAATTGCGGATGATGAACAATTGCCTCTAGATCGGATACGCTACAAGTTAAATCCAGCATCCCTCTTAAGTGTTCACTGATCTGTTTCTTCCCTGCATTCAGAGGCAGATTCTGCTCTATATATCCTCGTTCAAATTCATCAATTGCCTTGATAGGATTATCTTGTGCATAGCATAAAAATCTCCAAACCCCAATTGAAGAGGAAATCAAGTGAATTGGGTGTTTAATTTGAGGAATAATTTTATCTAAAATTAAACGATCCAGCTGACTAAGGACAAGCCATTTTGGCCCGCCAGAGGCACCTAGAATAGCTTTTATCTTTGTGACATCGAAACCCTGCTCTCGAATGTCTCGGTAAGCACTCGGTCCAACTCTAATAGTTAAGGAGTTCATCTCTTTCAACAAGTAATGCCTTGTTAATAATAAATTTTATTGATATATCAGGAAAAAGGATTTTTCTTGATTATAGTTTGTTCTCTATCCGGTCCAGTAGAAACAATATCGATTGGCGTGTTGAGCTTACTTTCAATCCATTCCAAATAATAACGAGCATTTTCAGGTAAATCTGAATATTCCGTAATCCCTATGGTTGAGTCCTGCCAGCCAGAAAAATCTTGATAAATCGGAATGCATTTATCTAAAAGTGATACATCCAATGGAAAATCATCTATTCTTTTTCCATCCAATTCGTAACCAATGCATATTTTTATTGTCGATAGCCCATCAAGCACATCAAGCTTGGTGACACATAGACTCGTTATACCGCTATTTCTAATCGACCTCTTTAAAGCAATCGCATCAAACCAACCACATCGCCTCGGTCTTCCGGTCGTAGCTCCAAATTCCACGCCAACTTTACCTAAATGCTCCCCCGATTTATCAAATAATTCTGTTGGAAAAGGCCCAGACCCCACTCTAGTGGTATAAGCTTTTACAATTCCAAGTATATGGGTTAAATCCTTAGGGCCAAGACCTGTGCCAATACTCGCAGCTGCAGCAACAGTGTTAGATGAGGTGACATAAGGGTATGTGCCATGATCGATATCCAAGAAAACTCCTTGAGCCCCTTCAAATAAAATATTTTTTTCTTGTATTTGAAGATCTTCTAAAGTTCTGGAGATATCATCAATTAGAGGTAACACCGTCTCTCTTTGCACTAATAAATCATTGTAAATTTCATCGTATATTAATTCATCCACTCCATAATAATTTTTTAGTAGGAAATTATGGTAATCAAGAATTGCTGACAGCTTGGAAGATAATTTTTCTGTATCAAGTAAGTCCGATATTCTCAATGCTCGTCGAGCCACTTTATCTTCATAAACGGGGCCAATTCCTCGACCAGTTGTTCCAATCGCTGAGCCCCCCAATTTTTTTTCTTTTGCAGCATCTAATGCTTCATGAGAAGGAAGAATAATTGGACACCCTGGGCTAATTTTCAACCGATCATAAACTGGAATACCATTTTCGATTAATTTAGATGCTTCTAACATTAGTGCACTAAGAGAAATTACTACTCCATTACCAATTAGGCAATTAACCCCATCATGTAGAATGCCTGAAGGAATTAGGTGCAAGACGGTTTTCTTACCGCCAATAACTAAGGTATGACCGGCATTATGACCACCTTGAAAACGTGCAACAGCCGCGACATCTTCAGTTAACAAGTCAACAATTTTACCTTTACCCTCATCGCCCCATTGTGTGCCAATAATAACTACATTCTTACTCATTATTAATTCTCACATATCATGACTTAAGTCCTAATAAAAAATAATAATAACAAACCAATTAACATGGATATTAAGCCTATAAAACGAAGGTTATTATCTTTTAACTGCGACATCCTTTCCACAAAATTCTTAAATCTTAATGGGCTCACAAAGGGAATGATTCCTTCAATTATCAACACCAAAGCAATAGCTGTAACTATTTCTTGCCACATACTTTAATTAAATATAACTCATATTTACTAAACAACTCTTAAAGGATTATTTACTGAATTTTTGAATTATTCAGATAACGAAAAAATTCATTATTTGGATCGATCACCAGCAAGTCATTAGAATTACCAATGGAGGTTCGATAAGCATCAATGCTGCGATAAAACGCATAAAATTCTGGATCTTGAGTATATGCTTCAGCGTATATTTCTGCAGCCTTAGCATCACCCACCCCTCTTAATTTTTGAGAATCTCTATTCGCATTTGCTAGAATAATTGTCTTTTCTTTGTCGGCAGTAGATTTCTTCCGTTCTGAAACTTCCATACCTTCTGCTCGACGCTCCGCCGCTATCCTGCCCCTCTCTTGACGCATCTGTTGATACACAGAATTACGAACATCATCAGGAAACTCAACTTCCTTTACTCGAACGTCAATTAATTCTACCCCCAAACCAGCAGTAGTAGTGGTTGCAGTTGCAAGCATATCTCTCATCAATTCGGCACGCTCAACGGATATAGCTTCTTGTACAGTTCTTTTACCAAACTCCGTAACAATCGCATTCTTAATAATTTCTGAGATCCGATCTTGAGCCACTCTGTCAGAACCACCAGTAGCAACATAGAAATTAACCGTATTAACTATTCGCCACTTAACAAAAAAATCAACATCCATTGCTAAACGTTCACCAGTGAAAATTCTCTCTGGTCGCCCATCAATAGTTTGGATTCGTTTTGGGAATTTTCTGATTGTTTGTACAAATGGGAGCTTAAAATGTAGTCCGGGTTTATAGTCTGATTGAACAACTTCACCCACTTGGAGTTTAATTGCCAAATCTCTTTCGTTTACAGTAAAAGTTGTAAGATTAATAACTATTAAAGTTAAACCTATGATTGTAAAAATTAAGGGTTTTCCCATGCTCATTGGCGCTGTCTCCTATCACGATTTGAAGAGACATCAGATGAATCATTTTGAGCACCTGATGTCGATAAAGTATTTTGATTATTAGCTCTGTTTCTACTCTCTCCGATTAATTTATCGATTGGTAAATACAAGAGATTGCCGCTGCCTTTTGAATCAAGAATTACTTTATTTGAATTTCTATAAACTTCCTCAACGGCGTCTATATAAAGTCTATCTCGAGTTACTCTTGGGGCTTTTTGATATTCAGTCAATAGAGACAGAAACCTGCTTGCTTGACCGTCTGCATCAGCAATCACACGATCACGATAAGCCTCGGCATCTTGAAGAATTCTTTGTGCCGCTCCTCTTGCTCCCGGAATTAACTCTTGAGCATACTTTTCAGCCTCTAAAATGAATCGATCACTATCATTTCTTGCTCTTTGAGTATCATCAACGGCATCTTGAACAGCCATAGGATAATCTAATTTCTCAAGGTTTATCGACGTTACTGTTATTCCAGCCTGATAGGCGTCCAATGTGTTTTGAAGTACTAACTGGGTTTTTGGGCCGATCTCATCTCGTTTTTCATTAACCAGTACTTCCAAAGAACTGGTACCAACTACCTCTCTTAAGGCACTTTGCGTTAAATCTTGGAGTGTTGCTTCTGGATTAACGACCTCAAAACTATATTTGACTGGATCATTACGGAAATATTGCACCACCATTTGCACAAATACATATTGCTCATCAGCCGTCAATATTTCAGTGCTATAACCATAATCTTCCACAATACCGGTATTTACAATATCGACCGATTCTATTGGGAAAGGGATATGCCAATGCAGTCCTGGGAACGTAGTTACTGTGTAGGCTCCAAATCTTTGCACAACACCTCTTTCTGCCTGATCGACTGTATACAAACCAGTAAACAACCAAGCAACCAATAAAAATATGGCTAATATTGAGGTACCTTTAGATCCACCGGACCCTTTTTTAGTACTCTTTCCACCACCAATTATTGCATTTATTTTTTTTTGCCATCCTTGGATAATTTTATCCAAATCATCTGGTTGATTATTGTTACCTTTCCATGGGTCTTGCCCATTTCCCGAATCATTCCAACTCATAGTTTATTTCTCTATTTTTTATTTAATTGTGATCTTAACCTATATCTTAACAAAAGCATCTGCTTTCATGCCTTCTTTTTTTAAAAATCGATAGATATCTTGCTTAGTAATCTCAAGAGCTAATTTCCAGCTGCCATCTTTTAATATTTTTTCCTCTTTTACTGCCCCCATTTGAAATAATTTTGCACGTTGCTTGCCTTGATTGTTACTAAGCTCAATACTCCCTGATAATAGATTTCTTGCAAAAAAACTACTTATGCCACCCATCAATAAATCCAATCCATCCCCTTTCATGGCCGATATCCAAGCTGCTCTACCGCTGCCATTTACTCTTTTTGTGAGTTTTGGCATATAATTTAACTTATCAATCTTATTATAAACCCTTAGTTGTGGGACTTTATCAGCTTCCAACTGTTTCAGGATATTATTGACTTGCTTTATTCTTTGCCATTTATTGGGGTCACTTCCATCAATAATATGTAAAATTAAATCAGCTTCACTAGCTTCTTGAAGAGTTGCCCTAAATGCCGCAACTAATTCATGCGGTAATTCTTTAATAAACCCTACTGTATCAACTAATATAATGGGTGCACCTTCGGGTAAATCAAGTCTTCTCATAGTTGGGTCTAACGTAGCAAATAACTGATCTTTTACCAAAACATCGGCTCCAGTTAATTGCTTAAATAAAGTAGATTTTCCGGCATTGGTATAACCAACAATTGCCACTGTTGGAATTTCAGATTTTAATCTATTTTGACGATTCATAGATCGTCTCTTATCTACTTGATTGAGGCGCAATCTTAATTGGCGGATACGCTTATCAATAAGACGCCTATCTGTTTCTAGCTGTGTTTCACCCGGCCCCCTTAAACCTATCCCTCCTTTTTGTCGCTCTAAATGAGTCCACCCTCTTATTAGACGAGTAGATATATGCCTTAGTTGCGCGAGTTCCACTTGCAATTTACCTTCGAAGCTTCTGGCTCTTTGTGCGAAGATATCCAATATCAAACCACTGCGATCTAAAACCCTACATTTTAAATATTGCTCAATATTTTTTTCCTGACTAGGATTAAGTGCTGCATCGATAATGACCAACTCAGAATCATTTTTTTCAATACATAAACGCAATTCATCTAATTTACCCTTACCCAGATAAAAACGAGCATTCGGTCTCTTTCCGGAGGCAAAAATGTTATCAGCGATAAGAGCACCTGCCGACTGAGCTAACTCTATAAATTCAAACGATTGACTCTCATCTATTTTTGACGAGTGAACCAAAATTGCTTTTTCTCCGATTTTTGGCCTTTCAAACAAATTAAAATCTCACTTCTAGATTTTTGAGTTAATAATTGACATAACATTCTTACCATCCAAATCAACAGGGATTGTACTTGTAGTATTCCGGAGCCATGTAATTTGTCTTTTTGCGAGTTGCCTGGTTGATGCTTGCGCTTTTTTTGTAGCTTCCTCAATGGTGATGAGATCGTCAAGATAAGCCCATATTTGACGGTAACCAACCGCTCTCATTGAAGAATGATCTGATGTTAAATATTCTCTTTGTTTTAATAACTGTACTTCTTGAATAAAGCCTTCATCTAACATTCTCAAAAATCGAGCATTGATTCTTTGATGAATTTCTAAGCGTGAATGGTGATTAATGGCAAATTTTATAAATCGATAATCATTATTTTTGTTTTTCCTGGATTGCCAATCTGTAATATTGCGACCACTTAACTCAAACACTTCTAATGCTCTTTGGATACGCTGACTATCATGCGGATTAATTTTCTTTGCTGCGATATGATCTATATCAGCTAATTTATTATGCATTTCAGGCCAACCTATTAGTTTAGCTTCAGTGTTGATAATGTTTCTAATATTTTTATCGCCCTCAGGGAGATCAGATAGACCCTCTATCAGAGCATGAAAATATAACATTGTCCCACCAACTAATAATGGAATTCTGCCATCGTTATGAATACGTTTAATTTCTATATTTGCATCTTTAATAAAATTACCAACAGAATATGACTTCTCTGGATCTAAAATATCAATTAAACGATGCGGAAATTGATCAAGAGTTTCCTTTGATGGCTTGGCCGTCCCTATGTCCATACCTCGATATATTTGAGCGGAATCAACATTAATTATATCCAAGGGGAATTCTTTTGAAAGCTTTAAAGCCAGCTCAGTCTTACCTGAAGCGGTTGGGCCCAAAAGACAGATCACAGGTAAATCAAAATAACGATTAGAATTCATAGGGATAAAAAAAAATTCTCATACTAGTAATACAAAGGAATTTGCAATGTTTGTCCTATCTTGATATTACTGCCATTGATTTGATTAAATCTTCGCAGCACAGACAAACTGATACTGTATAGATCGGCAATCTCACTGAGAGTATCACCCCGTCTAACTATGTAACTAATGGTTCTTGATTGATTCTGTAGATTCTTTGCAAACTTAGTTTCCTCAGGAGGGTTAACCAAAAAATAATTACGAACTCCCTTCAAAATAGCGTTCGCTAGTTTATTCTGAAAATTTCTATCTTTTAATTTCTTCTCTTCATTAGGATTGGATATATATGTTGTCTCAATAAGAATAGAAGGTACATCGGGAGATTTTAGTACAAGCAAGCCAGACTGCTGTACTTTCTTTTTACGTATAGAGCTAACGCGAGATAATTCCGTTAACACAAATTCACCAATCTCCAAACTCGCCTCATTGGTAGCGCCTTGAGACAAATCCATCATAAGCGAAGCAAACGAGTCATCTTTACCTGATAAAGATACGTCACCAATTGAAATATCCTCATTCTCACGTTTAGCTAAACGCTTAGAAGCCTCATCAACTGCCCCTTTATCTGACAATGTATATATTGAGGCGCCTCTAACACGAGGATTATTATCCAGAGCATCAGCATGAATTGAGACAAATAAATCGGCTTTGCGCTCTCTTGCAATTTCCATTCGATCTCTCAAAGGAACAAAACTATCACCACTTCGAGTTAAAAAAGCACGCATATCTTGCGTCTTGTTAATTTGTTCTGCCAGCCTTTGACTCACTGCTAGTGCTACAACGCTCTCCCATGTACCATTTGGTCCTATTGCCCCGGGGTCTTTTCCACCATGACCTGGATCTATAACTATTCTAATATCTCGTAGAAGGTCAGATGAAACCTGATTTTGAGATAATTTAGAAGAATTTTCAGGAAAACTTATATCAACCACCATTCTTGTATTTTGAGTTTGATTGCCTGGAATCATAAAATGTGTAAATTTAGTTATTCTCGCTACATCCAAAACAACTCTCAATGCTTCTTTAACGCCCCCACCAAAACGAATATCGCGAATAAAATTATTCTGTAAATTATCTTTTTTAATTGATTTTGATAAAATTGTGTTTTCTAAATCAATCACTAATCGATGTGGATTTTGTAAGGAGAATACGTGAGTATTGACGTTTGAATCTAAATCTAACACCAATCTAACTTGATTATTATGTTTTGCCATACGGACATCTTTAAGCAATGCCGCAGACCAACTATGGGTGACCATAAAATATAAAGCACAAAAAAGGCCTATTCGTTTTATAAGCATCGATTACTTTCTTTATTTACTTGATTGCATATTTATTTTGATAAAATTTACGAACCTTTGAAAGTATATCATCACCAACTAATGACGATGATTTAATTGTAACCTCACGCCCCGATTGTTTAAAGTTTATAGTAAAATTGATATCCGCTTGTTCTGATATTGTTGGAATTCTTTGTGGCCATTCGATAAACATTAAACCATCACTTAAATCATCCCACCCAAGAAAATTAAGCTCATCATGATCATTAATTCTATATAGATCAATATGATATATTTTTCTAAAGCCAAACTCATAAGGCTCTATTAGAGTATATGTTGGGCTGGGTACGATATCTTCATATCCCATACCTCTGAGTACCGCACGAACGAGCGTTGATTTACCTGCACCCACCTCACCGCTCAGTGTTATGGTAATTCCAGATAGAACTTGGGGAAGGGCCCTAGATAATTGCTTTCCTAACTCCTTGGTAGCTTGCTCATTTGGTAAAGTTATATCGAAATTCATGGATGATTGCAGTCTCTAATATTTTCAATTAAATCGCCAGCTAAAAATCGAAACTGGTATTTACCATCAACTTTATTACTAGCTATAGTGTGTATTCCAATTGCCATTATCGTCGCTTAGAAATATTAACTTCAATCTTATAATAGCCTAGCTATTATAACTGCGTATGTATGACCCATACCAGCTGAAGCGAAAAAATATCTATCATATTCTTAATTTAAAAAATCTTCCTTATCTTTAGAAAAGAAAATTATCACTCTTCTCATTGAAAGATAACCATCTTCTTTTTTACTGATTCATAACTATGGATTCATCGCTTCTTCATATAGCGGAATAAATATATATTCATTGTTATAATTGAATCTAAATTATTAATCACAAAACTATTATACTAGCCCTTGTGGATGATTAATGGTTATGAATAAAAGTAACATAATAAATAAAAACAAACTTGCCAATGATATAAAGCTGTGGGGCAAAGATCTTGGTTTTCAAGAAATAGGTTTCACCAACATAGATCTATCCAAAGCTGAGAAAAATCTGAAGAAATGGCTCGATATGAAATTCCATGGAGAAATGTATTATATGGAGAAGCATGGCCTCAAAAGAAGCAGGCCAGATATTCTGATACCCAATACAATCAGCATTATATCTGCACGAATGGATTACCTTACAGCTAATGAAAAATCTACAAAATCCCTGCTTGATCATCCCAAGAAAGCCTATATTTCTCGCTATGCCCTTGGAAGGGATTATCATAAGGTATTAAGACAGCGACTTAAGCGCTTAGGGGAGAAAATTGAAGCATCAATCAATAATTTCGGTTATCGAGTATTTGTTGATAGCGCTCCCGTTCTCGAGAAGCCATTAGCTGAAAAAGCCGGACTTGGGTGGATTGGGAAACACACAAATCTTATCGATAAAAAAACAGGTTCTTGGTTTTTTCTTGGTGAGCTCTACACAGATCTAGTTCTCCCTATCTCATCACCCAGTAAAGGGTATTGCGGCTCTTGCCATGAATGTATTGATGTTTGTCCAACACAAGCCATAATTGCTCCATATGTATTAGATGCAAGACGCTGTATCTCATACTTAACCATTGAATTAAAAGGTTCAATTCCCCTAGAGTATAGGAAATTAATTGGTAATCGAATCTATGGTTGCGATGACTGTCAAATATTTTGCCCTTGGAATAAGTTTGCAAAGCAATCATCAATAACAGATTTCAATCCAAGGCATAAGCTTGAATCACTGGACTTAATAGAAGCATTCCTATGGAACGAGGAAACTTGGTTAAGAAAAACAGAAGGAAGCGCATTAAGAAGAATTGGATTTGAACAATGGTTAAGAAATGTGGCCACTGCATTAGGTAACGCGAAAAAAAGTAAAGAGATTGTGGCCGCACTTAATACAAGAAAAAATTCTGACTCCACATTGGTTAAAGAGCATGTTCATTGGGCTCTTGATCAGCACTCATCTTAATCAAAAAAGACTCAATATCAACCTATTATAATATTATCAATTAACCTAACGTCTTCGATAATAACGCTGGCAAGAATAATTAATTTCTTAGCGTCTTTATCTGGGATACTCAAATCTATAGATGATCTTATTGAAATGTAATCAACAAAGAACCCATAACCAATCAATCGCTCTTCAGTCTCTCTTTGTATAGATGCAAACCCTATCTTTCTATCCCTAATCGAACCACTCGCCTCTATAAGAGTTTCATATAATTTTGCGGCAGTTAATTTTGCGGTACTGGATAGATGCTGATTACGAGAGCTCATGGCAAGACCATTATCCTCTCTAATAATTGGGGCACCAATAATGTTTATGCCTAAGGATAAATCTGTCGTCATCCACTCTATCAATAATTTTTGCTGAAAATCTTTTTGTCCAAAAATAGAGAAATCGGGTTTAATAATATTGAACAATCTTAATACAATTGAAGTAACGCCCTCAAAATGACCTGGCCTAACCTTACCGCATAAATCATTACTCATTTCGGGAATAATTACTTTAGCAGCATGATCAATGCCATAAGGATAAATGCAAGAGCAATCAGGTAAAAACAAAAGGCTAACATTCGCTAGGCTTAATTTCTCGATATCACTTTCTAGTGTTCTTGGGTAATTATCAAAGTCTTTATTATCAGTAAACTGCGTAGGATTAATAAAGATCGAAACCACAACATAATCTGCGTGCTCTCTTGCCAATTCAATTAAGCTCAAATGACCGTCATGTAAGTTACCCATAGTGGGAATGAGGATTATCTTACTATTTTTCCTTCGTTGCTCATCCAGTAAGATTTGCGCTTCACTTTTATCGTTAATTACATCCAAGGAGGTACTCAATAAGTATAATAGTTATGAGAAACAATGTTCTGGAGCAGGGTACTCCTTATTTTTTACTGCTTGAACGTATGATTCAATAGCATTAATTGGTGATGCCTGATCAAGCATAAAATTCCTGACAAATTTTGGAGTGGATCCTTGTGTAATATCTAAAATATCATACAAGACCAAAATCTGACCATCCACAAAAGGACCTGCTCCTATACCAATAACGGGTACATCTAAATTTTCTTTAATCGACTTACCTAATTCATTTGGTACGCATTCAAGCAATACAACATCAGCACCTGCATCTTGAAGGGCTTTTGCATTATCCAATATTTTCTTAGCTTCTTTAGGGTCCCTGCCCTGCACTCTAAATCCACCTATCTTATGAACAGACTGTGGCTTTAGGCCCAAATGCGCACAAACTGCAATATCATGCCTAGCCAAATGCTCAACTATTGCTATTTGATCTTCTCCACCTTCTAATTTTACCATCATTGCACCACCTTCTTGCATCAAACGAACGGCATTTTCAAGTGCTTGATTCGGGTCCGAATAACTCATGAATGGCATATCAGCAACCAAAAAAGCTCTTTGTAAGCCACGAGAAACATTGCGCGTATGATATATGACATCTTCTACAGTAACCGGAACAGTAGTGTCATGACCTTGTATAACCATGCCCAAAGAATCCCCCACGAGAACCATATCAATTCCAGCCCTATCAACAGCTAAAGCAAAGCTGGCATCGTAAGCAGTTATACATGCGATGGCTTCGCCGTCGCACTTCATTTTCTTTAATGAGGCAACATTGATTGGCGGCTCAGCCATACTTCGTTGTTCTAATTGTGTATACATATATCTCTAGTTTGACTGATTAATATAATCTATGAAAATCCAATTGCCGTCAAAGGATTGAAAAAATGACGTCCGCCCGTAGTGCATTTTATTTGATCTAATAATTGCTCATAATCTTCATGATTATTAATAAGATCAATCGATGTGGTATTTACAATCAATAATGGGCCATCATCATAATTATGATAATGACTTGCAAACGTTTCTATTAATTTCTCTAAGTAATCTCTATCAATAAATTTCTCACTTGGCACTCCACGCCGAGCAATCCTCTCTAGCAAAATATCAGGATCTGCCTGAAGATAGATTACTAAATTAGGTGTTGTTTTTTTGATATCCATTTTTTCATATATTTGTTCATATAAAGCCATTTCGCTTGGATCTAAATTAACCGAAGCAAATAATCTGTCTTTCTCTATATGAAAATCTGCAATACTAATATTTGAAAATAAATCGGATTGACGAAGTGATTCTAATTGCTTAGCTCTTTGAAATAGAAAAAATAATTGGGCGGGCAAACCGCTATCACGACCACCCTGATAAAAACGATCTAAAAAAGGATTATTTTCTATATTTTCCAGCACAAGTGTCCCAGATAAACTATCAGCAAGTCTTTTAGCTAAGCTTGTTTTACCTACTCCTATTGGGCCTTCGACCACAATATAACGAGAAGTATCACAATTAATATTAATATTTTCAATATTCATACTATCTTCAACCTAAACATCTTATTCTTATTGGATTATTCTCTATCTTTTTCAATAAATCTACTATATTCGCTAGACCGGGAATCTTAATATCCGGCGCAATATCCATTAATGGCAACAATACAAAGATTCTATTTTGGATCTCTGGATGTGGCAAATTAAGTACTTCATCTTCGATTATTTCCTTACCTTGTACTAAGAGATCAAGATCAATAGTTCGAGGCCCCCACTTGACATCACGAACTCTTTTTTGTTTACGCTCTATTTTCTGTAGCTCATTAAGCAACGAATGCGGTTCTAAGTAAGAAACTATCGCCACAACTGCATTAATAAAGTCGGGCTGATCCGAAGGTCCCATCGGTGACGAATTATATAGCTTTGAAGATACAACATACCGTGAATTTGGTATCTTTTTAATATTTTCTATCGCTAATTTTATTTGTTTTAATGGGTCACTCAGATTACTACCAAGACCAATATAAACAGATTTCCAAATTTTTCTTTCAAATATCATCGCTTATGTCTAGATATCTTATTGTTTTTGTATTTTGTATTTACCTTATGATTTGTTTGCTGTTCAACATTAGTCCAAAAATCAATCACTTCTTTCGGGCAGTCTCCTGCCATCGATCGTAACAATAAAAAATCATAAGCAGCTCTAAATATTCTCGAATTTGTCATTTTTTTTGCTTGTTTATCTGTAGTTATTTCAAATTTCGCTTGCATAACCAACATTTCTCTCATGATGCCAGAAAATCGTTTTGGTATAGCTATTTTATCCTGATGCCCTCCAATTACATCATAAGAAGCCATCAATAAAGACTGGGCTTTCGAACAATGAGATTTTAACTTTATTTGATGGGCTTTATTAGATATCGGCCCCCATAAAAGAACACCGAGAAGAAACATAGGTGTTGTTGATTGGCTTTTTTGAACCCTTAAATCCGTATTTTTTAAGGCAATTTCAATGAAATACTTTAAGTTACTTTCATTTTTAATTTGTGCATCTGTTTCTGGAAATAACTCCTTAAATAAATCAAAGCTCAGCAGAGATTGAAAGGTTTTTTCAGCATATCCTGATTGAAATAACTTCATAAATTCATCAAAAATCCTCGCCGAGGGTATGTTGTTTAGCAATCCAGCATTTCGCCTAATTTGACCGGTTAATTTTGAATCAACCTTAAATCCAAGTTTAGCAGAGAATCTAGCGGCTCTTAACATCCTAACAGGATCTTCCTGTATTCTCTTATTAGCATCACCAATGAAATGTAATTGGCATTTTTTTATATCATTTAATCCTTCAACAAAATCCCATACACAATCTTTGGCGCTATCATAATAAAGGGCGTTACATTTGAAATCCCTTCTGTAGACATCTTCCTCAATTTTCCCATAAACATTATCTCTTAATATACGGCCTTTATTATCACGTTTGGATTTTTCGTTATCTGGCTCTGCAGAAGAACGATAAGTTGCAACTTCGATCAGTTCTCGGCCAAATCGAATATGAGCTAAGCGAAATCGTCTTCCAATTAAACGACAATTCCTAAAAAGATGTTTAATTTCTTCAGGTTCTGCATTGGTAGCTATATCAAAGTCTTTTGGTCTTATTCCTAACAAAAGATCCCTAATACACCCACCGACTAAGAATGCTTGAAAACCTGATTTGTTAAGCCTATGAAGCACTTTTAATGCATTATTAGAAATCAACTCTTTGTTTAAATCCAAAGATACGGCTTTCACTTTATTTGGCTGTAATGATTGTTTTACCAAAAAACTAATCCTTATCGAGATCGATTGATTACTTGAGATTTCATCTAACTGAGGAAGAGAGCTTTGTTTAATGTAACCAGCAATGAAGTTACCTCTGAGTATAGATATAAAAGTTCAAATAAATAGCTTCCATTAACAAAAAAGCATGTTATTAAGTTATACTGTTTTTAACCAATCCTACAGCAAGAAATCAAGGAATAATATCATGCTTAATAAGCTCTCTTTTCTCGCCCGTAAGTCATTTTTACCAATAATCATTCTAATTATTATTGGCTGGTTTGCTGGAGACTTTATTATAGAGCGCCTACCATCATCAGCACGTAATTCTATTGAAGATAACATTATTATTCCTATTCAGAAGATTAGTACTAATTGCCCCGCTTTAAATGAAGAGATAAAAACAGATGAACAGTGTCGTTGGTCCCTCAATTGTACTATGTCAAGAAACGAACAAGCTGCATATCAGAAAAGAAAATTAGAATACGAAACATTCTGTGAGATAAAATAACACAAAATCAATCAATTGATCGGTAGAAATCTTTTTTATAAGCCAAACTACCCCATAATGCATTTGCTTTAGCTTTTATAACGAGCTCTGGATTACTTTCCTTGCTACCTACTAGGTTTTCATTCTTTCTATCATAATAAAACTCTACTGGTGATTTTTCAGGCTGCAAAACTACAACATTATTTTGCCCATCCATCCAAGCAAAGTTTTTGTAAAACTGCATCATGGCTCTTAGTTTAACCTGCGGAATTTCTTGAGTTAAGTCATGCCCAATCATAGGGTTATCACTATCTACACCAATTAATGATAACAATGTTTGAGGTAAGTCTATTTGACTCGCTAACCTTGTATCTTGACGATGAATTATATCGCTCCCAACAATGACGGCTGGAATATGAAAATGCTTAATTGGGACTAATTGATCTCCATAAGCTCGAGAATCATGGTCCGCTACAATCAAGAAAATAGTATCCGCCCAATAGGCTGATTTTTTCGCATTTTCAAAGAATTTTCCAAGTGCATAATCAGAGTATTTGGCCGCATTTTCTCTGGTCTCTTTAGGCTGATTATAAAGTTCAATTCTGCCATCAGGATAATCAAATGGCGTATGATTTGAGGTTGTAAAAACTAAACTAAAGAAAGGTTTTCGTTGTTCGTGCAAAACAGAAAACTGAAGATGAGCTTTAGCATAAAGATCTTCATCAGATGCACCCCATGAGCCAACAAAAGTTGGCTCTTTAAAGGTACCAAAGTCTTGCATATCATCAAATCCGTTACCAAGAAAGAAACTCTTCATATTATCAAAATGACTTTCGCCTCCATAAATAAATTGTGTGTGATAACCGTTCTTTTTTAAGAGATGAGCGATTGAGAAAAATCCACTTTGACTTTTACCTAATTTAACCACCGATCTTGCCGGGGTGGGTGAAAAACCTGTAATAATAGCCTCTATACCTCTAACTGAACGTGTTCCTGTTGCATAGACATTAGTAAAATTCCACCCCTCCTCCATTAGCTTGTCTATATTTGGGGTAAGCGGCAATCCGCCCAGCTTGCCAACATATCTTGCACCTAAGCTTTCTTGAAGAAGAATTACTAAATTCTTCTTTTGACCTCTATATGAAGACTTATGCGATGCCATTGTTGGAAATTCTTTTGAAAAATATTTATTTAAACCAAGATTAGTGGAATCTCTTACCAAATTTATGACTTCATCCTCATCCATTTGGCCATAATATTTAAATGCATCGTCTTCGTTTTGTAATTGCTTAACAGCAAATAACATGGAATAAGTTGAATTTAAAGTAAGGTCATTCATTAAGGGATCTATAGAAAAAGCAACCATAGCCGGATTTAAAGGCCGATGACCCAGAGATGATCGTGCACCCATAACACCCAATAATAAAACCAATATCGCTAACAAAGGTCGCCAATACCACACAGGCATTGCTGGCTCATTTAAAACTACCGCTGAGCCCTTCCAAGAAAAATACAGCGTCAAAGAACTTAAAAACGTCACAATAGTTAACTCGGTTTTATAGCCACTAAGGAGCATGTTCATTAGCTCGCTCGGGTACATTAGATACTCTACAAATAATCTATTTGGACGGACATCATACTCTAAGATAAATGAGGGCGTCACAACCTCCATAAAAACCAAAAGCCAGATACTTAATACAATCCATATCCTTAAAAAGAAAAGCCATATTTTTTTTAAATTTTTATAATTTATCATCAAACATGTGATTAATGCAGGTATGACAAATAAATAAGACAATGTGGCAATATCCACTCTTAAGCCACTTATGAATATTTCGCTCCAGCCGTTTACATTTGTAACTCTGTCGAAATTCCACATAGAAAGAAAAAATCTAGAGATGGTTAAGAAGATTAAGCCAAATAAAAAAATATAAAGATAAGGAGAAAAAATACCTAGGCGTTTTATTACAAGAGAATGCATGACTATATATGGTGAATTAAATTACTAAAAAGTAAGATAAAAGTTCTTCCAAAGAATAAAGCACCAAACTAAAATTACAATCAATAAAGAGATCAGGACTGCAGCAGAGGCCAGGTCTTTCGCTCTAGCAGACAATTCGTGCTCTTCCAAACCTATTCTATCGATAATTGCCTCTATCGCTGAATTAATAAGCTCAATCATCAGGACTGGCAGCATACTAACAATAAGGATAAATTTATCAGCTAAGTCGACCGGTAATAATAAGGCAATCACACCAAGAGCTATAAATATAAACAACTCTTGCCTGAAAGCCGCTTCATATGACCATGCAGCCATAAAGCCTTTCCATGAGTTCCGACATGCACTAATCAGCCTTTTCAGACCTTTCTTTTTATATCGTTCACCATTTAGCATAAATAATCTAAAATTAAATTATCTTTATATTAATGATCCAATTGTGTTTACCAGCACCCCAATGAAGCATATAAGTATTGATAATAATCCTATTAAAAATCCTAGAGCCCTTCCTGCTGGGTCGGCCAAATAAGCTCTACGAAATACAAATCGCCCAACAAAAAAAACTACTCCTAATCCAGCCGCAATACTTTGACTAACGAATAAGCCAAATAGCCATAACGAAGGAAGAAAAATAACCAACTGCTCAAGAGTATTTTGATGGATACGGTAATGCCGTTCAAACATTACATCACCAGATATGGCTGGCGCCTTAACGTTATATTTGCCCCGAGCTTTACCGACTTCGATGGCAAAATACATCGCTTGAGCTAATAAAAAAATCGTAACAATAGCAATCAATTCCATGACTTAACCTTTATAAATATAATGTATAATAACCATACTATTATATACATAATCATATATATCGATATACCAATTATAAATGAAAAAATATTATAGGGGCTTACCTAATTAATCATAATCAAACACCAAAGGAATAAGATTGATCTAATGTCAAATGTAAATTTAAAACGTCGTTTTATGTCAATAATTTATGACAGTTTATTAATTTTATCTATTATGGTTATCGGAACCCTTCCTTTCATCGCTATTCGCTATGGAGAGGCTGTAGAATCCAATTCCAATTACTATCAATTTACTTTATTTATTATTATTTATTTTTTCTTAGTTGGCTTTTGGAGCATTTCTGGCAGGACCTTAGGCATGCAATCTTGGGGCTTACGTCTTGAAACGCTCGATGGCCATAGGCCTAATATTATTCAATGCAGTATTCGTTTTTTTGCAGCAATCGTCTCTTGGTTACCATTTGGTTTGGGTTTCTGGTGGCAGCTTTTTGATAAACAAAATCTCACTTGGCACGACCGAATTTCAAAGACTAAAATATTTTATTACCCAAGAAATTAGGTATCAAGATCGGCGTGCATAATTTAATTTAAACAACGTATAAATGCCTAATAATAATGGTGGTGTCCAGGCAGTTAATATTGGATTCATGTTATACACTTGGCCATAATTAAAAATCAGTTCGCTCATCAAGAAATAAACTAAGCCAATCACTAAGCCTATAGTCAGTCTTGCACCGGCCCCCACCTCACGAAGCGAGCCAAATACAAAAGCTAACGCAAGCATAGGCATTAGAATAATGGTTAATACGGAAGATATTCGTGACCAGAGTTCAATTTCATATCGGCTTGAGAAAAGATCATTTTTCTTTAAATAGCGTACATAACCAATCAACTCCCTAATTGATAAGCTTATTGGTTTTACGAGAGTAACCCCAAGTAAGTCACTATTTAATTCAAATGATTCATTGATAGTCTGCGATGAACTAGTAACCACTTGATTCTTTTCAAAACGTGTTTCTCTGAAATTATTCAATACCCATTCTTCATTCCTATCAATCCCAGAATTTTCTGCAACTGCTATTGATTTCAAAGAGTTATCATCATTGAATCGAAATAAATAAAGACTACCGAAATCGTACTCTGTATTCACTCTCTCAAGATGCAATATAGTCTGGTCATCTTTTACCCATACGGCGCTACCAAAATCCGCGCCTTGACTATCATAGCGTGCTTCATCACGCATATTTCTAGCGTAATAATCTAAAGATGGACCAATAAATTCACCCATGAGAATAGAAAATAAAACAATAAAGAGTCCACTCAAACCGACCATCTTTAATATCTTTCTGGTCGATACACCCGCTGTCTGCATAACTATTAATTCGCTGTTTGTCGCCAGCAAGCCAAGGCACAAAAGAGATCCAATTAGTGTAGCAATCGGGAGCATCTCAAATGACAGTTGTGGTAACCGTAGTAAAGCAAATAAGAATGCTTGAAGCGCTCCATATTCTCCTTCGAGATTTCCTAACTGACTAATAAATTCATATAAGGCAGTAATTGATAAAAGCAACATTAATACCAAAAAAGTACTTTTCAAGATGGATCTAACTAGATATTTTGCAAGAATACTCATTTTAAATAACTGAGCTTATTTAAAAATCGACGAAGAAATCTTTTTTCTTTTATCACGATTACCAACATTACACTCAGCATTATGAGGTGCACCCACCAAAGGCCAAGACGATAATCAATCAAATCATTCTCAAGCCATGATCTTCCAGCTGAAAGCAAATTAAAATATATAATAAACGTAACTATACCAATAAATATTTTATTATATTGACCTTGCCTTGGCTCACTTTTACTCATTGGTATAGCCAACATCACAAGTATTAATGTAGAGATAGGCACCCCTATTCTCCAGTGAAATTCGGCATTCTTTTCTTTATTTTGAAAATCAAAAAGCTCACTAAACATCATGGTTTTCACGTTAATTTTTGGCTGAATAATTTCAGGTAATACATAGGGTATGCCATGCTCCTGAAATTCCATAATCGTATAATTGGTCGTTCCAGGCTCACCTATATAACGCTTTCCATTATATAGTACAAAATAACGTTGATTATCATCCCCCGATTCACGCTGATCGCCACGCTCAGCTACCACAACTTCTATTCCTTGAGCTTCTGTTGAAAATTGAAAAAAAACATTTTTTAATTCGCCATCTTCATTAATCTCTTCTGCGTATATAACGGTTCCAAGGCCATCATCAACAATAAACCTTCCGGGCTCAATACTATCAAGATCTATATTACGACGAGCCTCCGTATTAATCTCATCAATCATCATTAATGCTTTTGGGCCAAAATCTATCGTCACCCATGCCGCAAGAAAAACTAATGGTAATGTCAAAAATAAAATGGGCCGATAAATACCAGACATACTGACCCTACAAGCTAAAAGCGCTGACATCTCACTGTTTGCATAAAGCCGCCCTAATGCCATCAATATAGATAAAAATAATCCAATAGGTATCAAAATGGTTAAATATTGCATTCCAGTAAGTGTTATTAACTCAATGATTGCTTCTTTTGGTAATTTATCTTTTGCCACGTCTCCTAAAATTCTAGCAAATTGATTGGTAAGCAATATGCACAACAGCGCGACAGTCACAGTAAGCCAGGTTCTAAAGACTTCTCGAAAAATATATCGATCGATGATTCGAAACATAAATTACATACTTCTTTATATTATAAAAATATTCCAGTTAACTTATACTGCATTCATAAGTTAGACTAACGTTTTTTGTACTCGTGTCAAACACAATACACACCTTAAAGAATGCAATATCATTATTTACATAGATAGGAAAAAACCATGAATTATATGACCTCCACGGAACCTGCATCAAAAATCTCAACGGATTGTTTAATTGTAGGAGTATACAAAAATAATAAGCTCAGTATAGCCGCACAAGATATTGATAAAAATTGCGATGGTTTTATCCTAAAATTACTTAAAAATGGTGATTTACTCTCAGGATTGGGCGAGCACAAAATATTTCATTCTGTAAAAAATATAAGTGCAAAAAGACTCTTAATCGTGGGTCTTGGAGACAGTGACACCTTTGGTATTAATGAACTAAAAAAAGCAAATGAAGCATTAACCATAGCTATTCGTAACTGCAAATTAAAAAGTATTGCTAATTACTTGACGCTGGAAACTAAGGATAATGCCGACAGTTGTTTTATTGCAAGACAAAGCATTGAACCATTTTTAAATAATCTATATCAGTTCAATGAGATGAAATCTAAAGCTCGTAATTATGCGTGCTCCCCTAAAAAAATAATAATAGCGGTAGATAAAAAAACTAATATAAAAAAAATAATATTGGCATGCGAACAAGCTGATGCAATCTCTAAAGGTATGAATATAGCCAGAGATTTGGGAAATTTTCCTGCAAATATTTGTACACCATCTTTTTTAGCAAAAAAATCACAAGAAATTGCTAAATCTTATTCAAATCTTTCGACAAAAATTTACGATGAAAATACCATAAAAAAACTGGGCATGCGTTCATTTTTATCTGTAACCGCAGGGTCAAAGGAGCCCGCAAAACTTATTGTAATGCAATACAAAGGAGCCGGCTCAAAAGCACCTTTAGTTTTAGTTGGAAAAGGAGTGACTTTTGATACTGGAGGTATATCAATAAAACCCAGTGCAGCAATGGATGAAATGAAATATGACATGTGTGGAGCAGCAACAGTTATTGGAACAATCACTGCCGTTGCACAATTACAATTACCGATTAATTTAACGATTGTGGTACCTGCTTGTGAAAATCGCCCTAGCAGTACGGCTACTCTTCCAGGTGATATTGTTAAAAGTATGTCTGGACAGACCATCGAAATATTAAATACGGATGCTGAAGGCCGGTTGATTCTTTGTGATGCTCTTACATTTGCTGAGAGATTTAAGCCAAAATATATTATTGATGTAGCCACATTAACCGGTGCTTGTGTCGTTGCTCTTGGGCATCATCGTACTGCTGTGATGAGTAATTGTGATGAATTGAGCAAGTTAATAATGAATGCTGGGGAAAACTCCTTAGATCGGGCCTGGGCCATGCCTATGGGAGATGAGTACGAAGCTCAGCTTAAAAGTAACTTCGCTGATTTTGCAAATATTGGTGGTGGTGGTGGTGGATCAATTACTGCTGCATGCTTCCTTGGAAAATTTACTAAAAATATGAAATGGGCTCATCTTGATATTGCTGGAACTGCTTGGGTTTCTGGGGAGAAAAAAGGAAGTACTGGTAGGCCTGTCCCATTGCTTACAGAATTTATTATCAATCAAAGTATCGATAAAACAACATAATATGCCTCAAATTGATTTCTATATTTTATCCAGCCAGAGTGAAAAATCTAAACAATTATTCGCCTGTCGCATAACCGAAAAAGCGTACAAAATGCAACATAGTATTGTCATACAGTCAGAAAATAATAAAGATGCTGAATACCTTGATGAGTTACTTTGGAATTTCCGGGATGACAGCTTTGTTCCGCATCACACCAGTAATGATAAAACAAATAGCGCTGTCCAATCTATTGTAGTTCCTGATAATAAAAAACAAACTAATAAGGATGATATCCTTATCAATTTATCCGGGTTAATAAGTGATGATCATCAAAAATATCAACGAATAATTGAAATAGTAATCAATGAAAACAATGATAAAGAAAATGCAAGGAAGCGATTTGCGGCTTACCGTGAACTGGGTTATGAAATAAAGTCACATAACATCTAAACTCTAATTTTGATGTTATAAATATAATTACTAAATTAAGCGCATTATGGAAAAACGTTATCAACCAAGCAATATAGAACAGCGTCATTATCAGCGCTGGGAAGAAAATAATTACTTCGAGCCTCAAGGTAATGGTAATCCATTTTGCATTGTCATTCCCCCACCTAATATAACTGGAACATTACATATGGGGCATGCTTTTCAAGACACAATCATGGATACATTGACCCGTTACCATAGAATGATGGGGGATAATACTTTATGGCAACCAGGTATGGATCATGCGGGAATAGCCACTCAAATGGTTGTTGAGAGATTATTGAATTCAGAAGGCTTGTCACGTCTAGACATGGAAAGAGATGAATTTATTGAACGTGTCTGGGAATGGAAAAATCAATCTGGAGGAACTATTGCCAAACAACTTAGAAGAATGGGCGCCTCTCTGGATTGGAAACGAGACTGCTTTACTATGGATCCAAAACTCAATGATGCTGTAACTGAAGTTTTCATCTCTCTATATGAAGAAGGATTAATTTACCGTGGAAAACGCCTAGTTAATTGGGACCCTATATTACATACAGCGTTATCAGATTTAGAGGTTCTTGTTACTGAAGAAGCTGGTCATTTATGGCATTTGCGATACCCATTAGCAAATGATGGTGGCTATCTAATTGTCGCAACAACACGTCCTGAAACCTGTTTAGGAGATAGCGCTATTGCCGTTCATCCAAATGATGAACGTTATCAAAAATTAATTGGTGAACATGCGGTTGTCCCAATCATTAACCGTAAAATTCCTATAATAGCTGATGAATATGTTGATCCAGAATTTGGCTCTGGGTGCGTCAAGATTACTCCTGCTCATGATTTTAATGATTATGAGGTTGGTGTTAGACACAATCTCCCATTAATTAATATTTTTAATGACAATGCTGAGCTAAATGAAACGACACCAAAAGAACTGCAAGGACTATCAAGAGAAAAAGCCAGAGAAGCAATTATTGAGAAATTTAAGGTGCTTAACCTGATTGATGAAATAAAAGAACATCACAGCAATATTCCTAGAGGAGATAGAAGCGAATCAATCATCGAGCCTTATCTAACAGATCAATGGTATGTAAATATAAAACCATTAGCTGAACCTGCTATAAAAGCGGTAAAAGAAAAAGAAATCCGTTTTATCCCGGAAGATTGGTCAAAAACATACTTTGAATGGATGGAAAACATACAAGATTGGTGTATCAGTCGACAGTTATGGTGGGGGCACAGAATACCCGCTTGGTATGATGAGGAAAAAAATATCTTTGTTGGTAGAAATGAATCAGAAATAAGAAAAAAATATAAATTAAATGAAAATACAAAATTAACTCAAGATAATGATGTCCTAGATACTTGGTTCTCATCTGCATTATGGCCTTTCAGCACGCAGGGATGGCCTAATAAAACCGAATCTCTTGAAACATTTTATCCGGGCCAGGTGCTGGTGACTGGTTTCGATATTATCTTTTTTTGGGTAGCTAGAATGATAATGATGGGAATTAAGTTTACTGGAAAAGTTCCATTTCATGAGGTTTATATTCATGGCTTAATCAGAGATCAAAATGGACAAAAAATGTCTAAATCTAAAGGCAATGTCTTGGATCCAATTGATCTTATTGATGGAACAAATCTTGAGGATCTTATAAAGAAACGCACTGTCGGTTTAATGCAAGATCATATGAAGCCAGAAATTAAAAAAAATACAATAAAACAATTTCCAAATGGTATTGAAAGTTATGGGGCAGATGCTCTCAGATTTACATTTGCCTCTTTAGCAACCACCGGGAGAGATATAAGATTTGATCTAGGCCGAATTGAGGGGTACAAAAATTTCTGCAATAAAATATGGAATGCGGCACATTTTGTTTTATTGAACACAAATGATCTAGAAATCAAAGAACAAGAAGTTATTCAATATAGTGTCGCAGACAAATGGATAATATCGAGCTTAAACAAAGCCACCAAGTCTATACACGAACATTTTTCTAATTATCGATTTGATTTAGCTGCTCAGTGCTTGCATGAATTTATCTGGCATGAATATTGTGACTGGTATCTTGAGTTAGCTAAAGCAACATTACAAAGCGATGCTACTGATAACAAAATAAAACTCGGCGCCAAGTACACCTTAATAAAAAGCCTTGAAAGTATATTAAGGCTCCTCCATCCAATAATGCCCTTCATTACTGAGGAAATATGGCTTAACCTCAGATCAAAATTGGCATTAAAGGAAGAAACTATCATGTTGCGGCCTTACCCTGAATACTGCCCTACGAAAGATGATTTTGAGGCGGAAAAAGAAATAACATGGATCAAGCAATTTATTGCAGGTATTAGACAAATTCGCGGTGAAATGAACATCTCTCCTGGAAAAAAACTCCCAGTTATATTACAAAATACATCGAATTCAGATCAAAAATTAGCTAATGAGCATCTGGATCTGCTAAAACGTATAGGGAGAATTGATAACATCCGCCCCCTCGAGTTAAAAGAAAACGAACCTATATCTTCAACAGCCATGCATGGAAAAATGAAGTTACTTATACCTCTCGCTGATCTTATCGATATTGATGATGAAATCGCTCGATTAACAAAACAAATAACCCATACACACAATGAAGTGACGAAAAGCACAGCAAAATTAGATAATAAAAATTTTATAAATAATGCACCATCAGAAATAGTGAGTAAAGAATATCAGCGTATAGATGAAAATAAACTCTTAATAAAAGATTTAGAAAATCAAATTGATAAACTTCAAAAAATACCAAATAAATAGAAACTTCAATTTCCTTCAAATGATATATTAGAACTAATATCTGTCATAATTAGAATTTAACCCCTTTTTAAACAAACAATCATTAAAATCAGTAATGATAAATTTTCCTATACTCTCAAACAATAAAGCCAAAGATCTCAATTCTATTGGGCGAGCTATTGGCCCAAGTAACGCACTTATTCTTTATGAAATCGCAATTTCAAAAAATAACCCTGTAATTATTTTGGCAGAAAATACTCAGCATGCAGAACAATTAAAAGATGAAATAACATTTTTCAATAAAGACGATTGTTCGATTGATCTATTTCCAGAATGGGAAACACTGCCATACGATAGTTTTTC
Source organism: Woeseiaceae bacterium (assembly GCA_028822065.1). Classification (GTDB taxonomy): domain Bacteria; phylum Pseudomonadota; class Gammaproteobacteria; order Steroidobacterales; family Woeseiaceae; genus SP4260. The sequence continues at coordinate 31,049 of JAPKEL010000007.1, forward strand.
TCCTCATCAAGATATTATTTCAAATCGACTGACTATTTTAAGTAATCAAATAAAGTCGCAACGAAGAATTATTATTTTATCTGCCAGTGCTTTGCTCAATAAATTACCGCCCTGCAAATATATTAATTCTCATTCTTTATCGCTAGATGTCGGTCATGAGCTCAAACATCAAGATCTAGCCAATAGACTCGTCCATAATGGCTATCGAAAAGTTGCACAAGTTGAAGATCATGGAGAATTTGCAACCAGAGGATCACTGCTTGATATATTCCCGATGGGCACAACAAAACCCATTAGGGTTGAGATATATGACAGTGAGATCGAATCATTACGTTATTTTAATGTAGATTCACAATTATCGGAGAAATTAGTTAAATCGGTAGTTATCCTTCCAGCAAATGAAATCCCTCTAGATGAAGACTCCATTCGGTATTTCAGACAACGCTACAGAGAAAGATTTGAAGGTGCGCCATCTCAATCCCGAGTTTATAATGAAATTTCTAATGGCATTGCTCATGGTGGTATTGAATATTACTTGCCTTTATTTTACAAAAAAACCACAAATTTTTTTGATTATTTCAACAAAAATATTACTGTATTTGCACCTAATAATCTTGAAGAAATATTAGCTATTTACTGGGAAGATATTCTAAGTCGCTACAAATTACACGGTCATAATATCGAAAAACCTCTTCTTGAACCTTCCGAGGCATTCATTGATATCGATGCTATTAAAAAAATACTAAAAAATAAAGCTGTTATAAACTACAGCCAGGTCACTGTTAACGAAAATAAAAATACAATCAATTTAAAAACAAAACTACCGCCGCCCATTAAAATAAAAGTCCAGCACAAAGAGCCGTCTGCTGAGTTAAAACGATTTCTAAAAAATTATAATGGCAAGATCCTTTTCACAGCTGATTCAGCTGGGCACAGAGAACTAATTTATGATTATTTAAGTAATTTACAACTTAGTATTAAGCGTATTGAAAATTGGGCTGAGTTTTGTAAGCTAAAATTTGATTATGCTGTCACAATTGCCCCTTTTCAAGAAAGCGTCTTAATTGCAAATGCTAATATTGCAATTATCACTGAACAACAAATTTTTGGTGACAAGCCTAAACAACGCCATCATAAATACAACAACAGAGATCCTGAGACAATTATCAAGCAATTGACTGATCTTACTATAGGCGCTCCAGTGGTTCATATTGTTTATGGTATTGGTCGATTCCAAGGTTTAATCAAACTTAAATACAGTGATTATATGGAAGAATTTCTTCACCTTGAATACGCAGAAGGAGATAAGCTTTATGTACCTGTACATGCTTTAGATTTAATATCACGTTACACAGGCTCATCGCCAGAGCATGCTCCCTTGCATAGACTGGGCAGCGATCAATGGAGTAAAGCAAAAAAACGTGCCATAAAGAAAATATACGATGTTGCTGCTGAACTCTTGGATGTTTATGCAAGAAGAGCAGCAAAAAAAGGACATGCTTTTAATTGGCCAGAAAATGAATACCGTGCATTTGAAGCAGGTTTTCCTTACGAAACAACCGCAGACCAAGAAAGTGCAATTTCAGATGTTTTAGAGGATTTATCTTCAAGCAAGCCCATGGATAGAGTTATATGCGGTGATGTAGGCTTTGGCAAAACAGAGGTCGCTCTTCGAGCAGCATTTGCAGTTACCCTTGGTGGAAAACAAGTTGCTTTAATGGTTCCCACGACATTACTAGCACAACAACATGTACAAACATTTCAAAATCGTTTTGCTGATTGGCCAATTAGAATCGCAGTGTTATCTAGATTTCAATCTAAAAAAGAAATTCAAGCTTCAATTGCAGAAATCCGATCTGGTAAAATAGATATTGTCATTGGTACCCATAAAATTTTGCAACACACAAAAGATTTTTATCATTTAGGTTTAGTTGTCATTGATGAAGAGCATCGATTTGGTGTTCGTCATAAAGAAGCCATAAAGAACTTGAGAAGTGACATTGATATTCTCACACTAACAGCCACTCCCATACCCAGAACATTAAATATGACGCTCGGTGGTATTAGAGAGTTATCCCTAATAACAACTCCGCCCGATAATCGCTTAGCGGTAAAGACATTCATTACCGAATGGCGTGATATAAATATTCGTGAAGCCTGCTTGAGAGAAATAAAGCGTGGTGGGCAGATATATTTTATTCATAATCGGGTTGAGGATATTGAGAATATTAAACAACGATTAGAAAAAATACTTCCTGAAGTAAGCATTAAAATTGGTCACGGACAGATGCCGGAAAGACAATTAGAGGAAGTAATGCGTGATTTCTATCAACGTCGCTTTAATATGTTGCTGTGCACCACAATAGTGGAAAGTGGTCTCGATATTCCAACAGCAAATACTATAATAATAAATCGTGCCGATAGATTTGGTTTGGCACAACTGCATCAACTTAGAGGGCGTGTTGGTAGATCTCATCATCGTGCATATGCTTACCTGCTATCACCGCCCAAAAATACCATTACAGCTGATGCCAATAAGCGCCTTGAAGCTATATGCTCATTGGAAGATCTGGGTTCAGGTTTTACTTTAGCAACACATGATCTGGAGATACGTGGGGCTGGAGAGTTACTGGGAGATATTCAAAGCGGACAAATTCAAGAGATAGGATTTTCACTTTATACTGATATGCTAGCGCGTGCAGTAAAATCAATGAAAAAAGGCGATAAAGCTAATCTCGATGAGCCTTTTAATTCAGGAGTTGATATTAATTTAAGGGTACCCTGCTTACTTCCTAATGATTACGTTCCAGATGTACATCTCCGCTTAATTCTCTATAAACGCATCGCTAGTGCAAATAACGAAGAATTAATAAAAATTAAAATTGAACTTATTGATCGTTTCGGCTTACTCCCCGATGAAGCTATTTACTTACTTCGAATGAATGGTATTAAACAAAACTGCAATATAATAGGTATCCAGAAGGCAAATCTCGATACTGAAGGCGGGTATATTCAATTTTCTGATTGCTCAAAAATAAACCCTGAAAAATTAATCGCTATCATTAGTAGTAAGAACATATACCGTATGCGTGGCCCACAGAGATTAAGCTTCAAAACTGATTTAATCTCACCAGAGGAACGTTTTCATTTTATAGAAACTCTTCTTGATGGACTGATAAACTGAGTGTTGTTATTGTTCATACTTAATTTATAAAAAATAATACCAAATAATACCTACTGCAATGATAAGAAATAACCTCAATAACAATAGATATGATATAAGAATTAATTCACTATTTATATGCTTTTTGATTTCAATTTTTTGCAGTAATTTAGTAGCAAATGCAGATGATGTTCAAGAAATCTATGCCAATTACTCATTAGAAATTATTATATTTAAATATCTCGATGAAGAATCTGGAGGGACTGAATTATTTGAAAAAAATATAACTCCAATCAATCCTGACAAAGAAATACAAGATATCGAAATGTTTGAAAATAATAACTCGACTCAGAGCTTATCCGATCAGGGCTTCATAAACAAAGAGCCTAGAGAAGAAGAAATAAATAGCATTGAAGCGCTCCCCTCTGACAATCAAATATTATTTAATATTATTCCCAATAAACAACTAACTCTGGGAACAGCTCATAATAGATTGAATCGTATAAGAGTTTATCAGCCGATAATATGGAGTGGCTGGAAACAAATATTAAATACTATCGAATTAACGCCTGAAGTTAAACTAAGGCGCCTACAAAATACGCTGGGTGAATTTGAAGGTAATTTCAAATTTTACAAAAGTAATGGTGGCAAACTAAGATTGGCAGTTGATGTGAATATGCATAAAGAACAACCAATTCATCCTATTACTTTAAATAAAAATCTCGAAGAAGACACAACACAAGATCTTCCATCTATGACAAACATCATACCAGAAACATTAAAGTATCCACTTTCAGATGATAAAGAAATAAGGTTAGATGAAATTCGATATTTTGATCATCCTAAATTTGGAATACTGGCTAAAGTTTCAGAAATAAGCCCATTAAATTTAAAAGAAAAAAATACAAAGATCGAAATAAAACCAGCCGCCGGTAATGTGTTTAACGAGAAGCTCTTAAAAGAAAGAAAAAATTATATCTCCGCCATTGAAAGAGGAATAGTAGGTCTTGGGAAAACTGGTAAATTTATATCCTTAATTCTTAATAAAAACGGTAGCTTTATTACTCATATTGCCGACCAACTTGCCATTGATAAATTAAATTCTAATGAGGTTGCATACGATGCTTTTATTTATTCAGTGAATAATGGAAAAACCATAGAGCAAAATAAACTCACAATTGAAATTAATGGGATTAATGATCCGCCGCTATCCAAAGACAAAAAGATCGTAATAGGTAGTTATACTTACTATGATTTCAGTTTAGACGATTTTTTCTTTGAAGATATCGAGGGAAATGAACTAAGTCATATTATAATTACACAATTACCGAAAACTGGGGATTTATATCTAGAATATCCATTTGGTATTTGGGCTATAAAAAGTGGTATGCATATAACAAAAGCTGAGATTCCTTTCTTAAAATACAAGCCATCATTAACCGAAAATCTAAACTTAATGGCATTAACTAAAGATGGTAACCCAATTATATCAATCCATTTCAAGGTTAATGATGGAGAAATAGACAGTAAAAAAGAGAATAAATTTGAATTTCAATTCCCGGTAACTAAAAACCCAGATAATACGGAAAATAAAAATTCACTCATTAAACTCAAAAAATTCAACAATATTATCCACTTAATTCGAAATTAGATTGTTGCAAGTGGCTATTTAAATAACTCGTAGCTTTACTCCAATCCTTGCTATCTAAGAGCTGCTCTCTGGAGATACTTTTCTTTCCTCTTAATCTAGCTAAACGCAGCATTGATGAGGGGTTATGATAATCTTTAAGCAATTTAACGGTTTCTTCTGATCCTTCTCGATCATTACACATTATTAACATATCACAACTGGCTTTTAGGGCTAAAGTAGCTCTCTGAGTAAGATTACCGTATGCACATAAAGCCTTCATGCTGAGGTCATCACAAAAGACTACTCCGTTAAATCCCAACTGTTGGCGCAGATGATTTTTGATCCAATACTCAGATATACTGGCTGGCATTGAATCAGTTTGTTTATATATTATGTGTGACATCATTATGGCGGAAATGGCTTGCTTTCGAATTAGGCCTTCATACGGATAGATATCATCCAGTAATTCACTGAAATCCCTCCGATCAATTGGTAATTGTTCATGAGAATCGTTAACTACAAATCCATGGCCAGGAAAGTGCTTTGCTACCGCTTGCATGCCGGCACTTTTTAATCCACGAGTGAATTTATAGCTCAGCTCCTCTACAATTCTTTTATCTCGATGAAATGATCTATCGCCAATAATGGCGCTTGAGCCCCAGTCAAGATCGACACAAGGTCCGAAGCATAAATCAACTCCAATAGCACGAAGCTCAGCGCCAATAATCCAGCCAATAAAAAAAGCAAGCTCATGAGCTGCAGCTTGATTTTGATCATACAAATGACCAACATGTCGCATAGATGGTATCTTTGTAAAACCATTTCGGAATCTCTGTACCCGCCCCCCCTCATGATCTACAGCAATCAGTAATGATGGAGTTTGTATTTTTCGTATTTCACTAATCAAATTGATTATTTGGTTCGGAGATTCGTAATTTCGACTGAATAAAATCACACCACCTACATTCGAAGATCGTAATAAGGTTCGATCAGCCGAGGTTAACTCAAGGCCTTCAATGTCCAACATAATAAAACCACGCGCCATAACACAAAGATTATGCGTGAAGAATTAAAGGATCAAGTTCATGAATGAATAATTTAAAGTTATTCTAGGTAATATTTATAAATTACTGATAAATATACTATTTTTTGAATACAGTTATTGATTCTACATGCGTCGTATGTGGAAACATATCAATAATCCCCGCAGCATCTAGCGTATAATTTTCTTGATTAACTAAAATATCTGCATCTCTGGCTAAGGTCCCAGGGTGACACGAAACATATACGATTTTTTGAGCATTAAATAATTTTATATGTTTAACGATCTCAAAAGCTCCGCTTCTAGCTGGATCTAAAAGCAATTTATCGCACTCCAAATCAGATCTATTATTATCTAAATTAAATAAATCACCTGAAAAAAATTTGATATTTTTAATATTATTTAATTTTGCGTTATGCTCAGCTCTCTGAACCAACTCTTCTAGTAACTCAATCCCTATCACTTCTTTTGCATATCTTGCTAAGGGCAAACTAAAGTTACCAATACCGCAAAATAAATCAATTACACGATCTGTTTTTTGAGGTTCGAGCAACTCAATGGCTCGTGAAACCATTAACTTATTAACCTGATTGTTAATTTGAATAAAATCAGTAGAGATAAACTCACTGATAATATTATGCGATTCATGAGCATAACTTAGAGGTTGAAATGAAGATCCAGTATCAAGCAATTTAATCGTATGTGGTCCACCGGTTTGCAAGGCGATCCTTAATTTATTCTTCTCGGCAAATGTACTGAGTAATTTCTTGTCTTTTTTAGTGGGTGGCTCAAGCACGCGAATTACAAGTTCCACACAGTGATCCCCTACCGCAATCTCTATCTGAGGCACATGACTTCTAATACTTAAGGATCCTATCAAATCACTAAGCGGGTCAATTAATTCATTTACAGGGTGTTGTAATACCTCACAACGATGCATATCAGTAATAAATGGTGCATATCGCTCTCTAAACCCAACCAGAACGCGATTTTTTCTTTCTACATATTTTACTCCTAATCGTGCACGACGACGGTAGTTCCAGCTGCCATTTTCACCAGGTGCGTATATAGATTCGAGCCATCTATTTGGAGAAACCTTGCCTATACGTGATAGATTGTCCTTTAAGGTCTGAAGCTTTAAGTCGCGTTGGGCGTCAGAAGATAGATGTTGTAATGAACAACCTCCGCATCGACCAAATACATCACAACGTGGCTTTATTCTTGATAAGCTAGGCGCCAATACCTCAAGTAATTCAGCCTCATCGTATTTCCGACGACGTTTGCGGCGCTGAAACATTACTTTTTCACCCTCCAAGGCGCCTGCAACAAAGACTTTTTTTCCGTCTATATCTGCAATACCGCGACCATCGTGTGTAGATGAAACTATATAAGCAATCTCAGATGTATTTTTTTCCATAAAATTAAAATTTTAGGTTTCTGCCCAAGCTGACAAAAATTCATTGAGATGATCATGATTATCAGAAACTAAGGAAGCTCTTACCAGATTAAACTCTTCTTGCAGTGCAGATTCGGTTAAATTACCGCGCATGAACTCAAAACTCAGATACACCAAATATGTATTAATAACATCAGTTTCACAGTAATTTCGAATTGCAGTAATCTCACCTTGCAACCAACAAGGCCAAACCTTATCCCCACTCATTCCGAGCTTACCCGGATATCCAAGCATAATAGCAATTTGATCCAGACTAGCTCTTGCCTTCATTTGATAGCCTGATAACACATCCATTAAATCAATGTGTCTTGCATGAAAACGACTCAGATAATTATTGTAACGAAAATTATTGTCAATTTTACCTGAATCCCAATATTTTGGAGCCTGAATTTTATGCTTTAATGCCCGATAATGAAGTACGGGTAGATCAAAACCCACTCCATTCCATGACAAGAGATCCGGCGTGTATTTTTGAATACCATCAAAAAATCGCTGTACTATCTCGCTTTCAGGAGCCTCTTCATCACCAAGACTCCATACTTTAAATGTATCTTTATTTCTAAGAGCAACAGAAATAGCTACAATCTTATGCTGATGGAGAGGTAAAAATTCAGAGTTTGTTTTTTGCTTCTGCTTGAACATCATAGTATTACCTATATCCTCATCAGAAAGACCCTCTAAATCCCACATTTTTCTCCCAAATTCAACGTCTGGGATGGTTTCAATATCAAACGCAAAACAATTCATTGTTTATATATCCTTCATCATTATCGAAAACGCTAAAATTAAGCCAGCTTCATCACTTAAACTGATATGGCCATCCCCAATACCCAGTTTTTTACATACCGACTTACCCCTATTTGAGAAAACAACTAAAGGCTTTCCAAGTTTATTATTAACAACACCAATATCCCTGATCCAAATTCCATTCGAGAAGCCGGTACCCATGGCTTTTACAATGGCTTCTTTCGCTGCAAAACGCATAGCTAAAAAACGAATCGGATGATGAGATTTTTCAAATAAAGCATGCTCTTCTGGCATCAATAATCTATTTATAAAATGATCACCAAAACGTGCATGAGTTTTTTTTATTCGCGAGAACTTGACAATATCAGTGCCAATACCGAAAATCACAATCTTAACGAAATCAAACTCTCGCCTCATTCATTAACTGTATCATTTCACCAATGGCACGATCTATTCCTTCAAAAGCAGCATAAGCAATCACAGAATGGCCAATATTTAATTCTTTAATCGCACCTATCATCGCTATATGCGATACATTTTGATAATTCAAACCATGGCCAGCATTTACAATTAACCCTTGCTCATGAGCATAATACGCAGCTTCAACTATTCTTTGTAGCTCCATTTCCTTTGCCACTCCAGAGGCATCAGCATAAGCGCCAGTGTGCAGCTCTATTACTGGTACTTTTATCTCTAAAGTTGCGTCAATTTGGTGAAAATCAGGATCAATAAATAAAGACACTCTTATATTGTTCTCACTGAGTTTTTTGGATGCATCAGCTATTGATTCAATTTTTTTAACCACATCCAATCCACCTTCTGTGGTTAATTCTTCCCTACTTTCAGGGACAAGACAGCAGTCTTGTGGCTTTAAATCACATGCAATTTCAAGCATTTCATCAGTCACCGCCATCTCTAAATTTAAATGTGTTTGCATCAGATTTGAAAAATTATAAATATCTTCTTTTTGGATATGTCGCCGATCCTCTCTTAAATGCATTGTAATGCTATCTGCACCCGCTTTTTCTGCTCTAAGTGCAGCCTCCACAGGATCAGGATAAAACCCTCTTCTAGCCTGACGCAAAGTCGCAATATGATCAACATTTACACCGAGGTTAAGTTTATTTGAGTGGTTATCTTTCATTTCTTTTCATTTCCTCTATTACTTTTCTAGTCATTAACTTCCTACCTCCTAATTGATAGGATATAACATGTCTTAATAAGCGATTTGCACACATTAAGGTATCTTCACATTCAAAATTTTGCTGCTGTATTGATTTTAGCTGGCTCCCAAGAAAAGTCATTGGACCTTTATTATTTTCAACCTCAATAGGTCCCATATCAGGCCTATACTCATAATATGATAATGGATCAAGCGATTTATGTGTATCACTCACTTCATTCAGATTCAATGCATAACCAATCAACTTAAGTAACTTTATCTCAAATTGTCGCAACAATGGTGCAAGCTGATTCGTTAAACTAAGTTTCTTTATTGTCTCAGAGTAAAGCAAAAAAATCTCATTATGGGGATCGTCTTTATGTAATAATTTTAGTAATAATTCATTGGCATAATAGCCAGATATTAAGGCATCTCCATTAAGAGAAATTGGCGCACCTTGAACTTCTGCTTCAATCAGAGTTCCCAAATTTGCACGTGAAAGCCAAGATATATTCAAAGGCATAAAAGGCCTCAATATTCCTCTAAATTTAGATTTTGCCGAGCGACTGCCTTTTGCAATTACCGAGATTCGACCATACTCACACGTCATAATATCCAGAATCATACTTGAATTACTAAATGGACGATGATGCAAAATCCATGCCGATTGATTTTGAATGCGTTTTTTATTTGACATAATTGATCCCTAAAGATCATAGCCAAGGCTTTGAAGATCTTTTTCGCTATCAGCCCAATTAAGTTTAACCTTAACCCATAAACTAAGATGGATGGATTTTTGCAAACGCTCTTTCAGATCGATTCTTGCTGCAGTCCCTACTCTCTTTAAAAGCGAACCATTTTTTCCAACAACGATACCTTTTTGAGTTTCCCTTTCAACCCAGATAATGGCCTGTATAAGAATATTTTTTTTAGTATCTTCGTAATTCTCAATTTCAACTGTCAAACCATAAGGAATCTCTTGCCTTAACTCTAAGATTAATTTCTCTCTAATTGTTTCTGACGCGGTAAATGCAGGACTTCGATCAGTAATAGTTTTACCAGAAAATAATTGCGGTGATAGCGGAAGATATTTAGGGAGTAGATCTATCAAAACTTTCAGAGAATCCCTTCTCCTCGCAGTGATGGGTATTACTTCCTCAAATCCATAACGAGCAGACATCTTCGCAAGTTTTTCTAATAAAATTTCTTTCGGATGAACCTGATCAATTTTATTCAATAACACAATAGCAGGCACTGTACTTTTCTGAATTCGATCAAGCACATCTTGATCTTCCTCAGTCCAAGATCTAGCCTCGCATACAAATAAATTTAAATCGGCATCCATCAGTGCATTTGTGGCAGTTTTATTCATCATTTTATTCATCATTTTTTCGGCTTTACGATGCAACCCTGGAGTATCTATAAATATTGCTTGAAAATTTAATTGGGTATAAATACCGAGAATTCGATGTCTGGTCGTTTGTGGTTTCCTAGTAACAATACTCACTTTACTTTTAAGTATTGTATTTATTAGTGTTGATTTACCCACATTAGGTCTTCCAACCACTGAAATAAAACCACTTTTATAATTTTCTGTCATCTAATTAAAACCTTACTCATTTAATTTTTTCAACATCTCTTTAGCTGCCTGTTGCTCAGCATTCCTTCTTGATGAACCCTGACCAATTGTCTGTAGATCATTTTTTTTGATCTTACAATCGACATAAAATACTTGATCATGATCTGCGCCCATGGTTTTTTTCAAGATATAGGAAGGTAAGGCATCGCCATCATGCTGCAACAATTCTTGTAGCTGAGTTTTTGAGTCCTTCAATGCATTTAAATCAGGTAAATTAGTGAGCCATGAATCGAATAATCTTTTAATTAACTCTCTTGTTTGCTGATAGCCACCATCGATATAAACCGCGCCAATCAGAGCCTCAAGAGTATCGGATAAGACTGAGGGCCGGTATTTAACGCCACTCTTTTTTTCGCCAGAACCTAAAATAATATAATCACTCAGATTCATAGTTACAGCAATTTTATGCAAGGTTGATTCTTGTACTAAATGAGCGCGTAATCTCGTTAAATTTCCCTCATCTATTTCTTGTTTCAATTGATACACAAGATCTGCAATTACAAACCCTAAAATTGAGTCACCTAAAAACTCCAATCTTTCATTATTTACCGATGATACGCTTCGGTGCGTTAAGGCTAAAACCAGAAGCGACTGATCTTGGAACTCATACTTCAAACTCTGTTTAGACCATTGGTCCGTTTCAATCATGGAATAATTCATAGTTATCTTATAAGCATATTAATTAATTTCACGCCCAATACGTTTCCATTTTGGCCATTCTATACCATCCATATGCATCCAAATCATAGCTGCTTTTCCGACCAAGAATGACTCAGGAATAGCCTCAATAAACCGACTGTCGCGACTATTATCTCGATTATCACCCATCATAAAATAACTGCCTTCAGGCACTACATAATAACCTTCCCCAATAGTATTCATAGTATTAGCAATAAGTATTGTATGGCTACTTTGATCAATAGATTCTATATATTGGGGTTTCATTTCGTAAGATGGATTAGCTGGATCTCGCTCCAGCTCAACCAGACGACCATTAATAGTCAATCTATGGTCTTGATAAATAATTTTATCGCCAGGCAATCCAATAACGCGTTTTATATAATTGATACTTGGATCTGAAGGGAGGCGAAAAACGGCTACATCGCCTCTTTTCGGATCATCAACTTCCCATATTTTAGTTTCTAAAACTGGCAACCTTAGGCCATAAGAGTATTTTTTTACAAATATAAAATCACCAATCCATAAAGTTGGTTTCATGGAGCCTGATGGAATTCTAAATGGCTCAAAAATAAAAGAGCGTATTATAAGAACAAAAAATAACACAGGGAAAAAAGCATAAGAATATTCTAAGACTGTATTCTTAAGATTTTTTTCTGTTTTATTATGATTTGATTGTTTTTTCCAAAATAAAATATCGGATAAAATAAATATCCCACTAAACAACGTCAAGGACACAAGTATCAAAGCTAAATTCATTATTTTTTTCCTTTTTTTCCGTCAACACTTAATATTGTTAAAAATGCTTCCTGAGGGATTTCAACGGAACCGATTTGCTTCATTCTTTTCTTACCAGCCTTCTGTTTTTCTAGTAATTTTCTTTTTCTACTAACATCACCACCATAGCATTTTGCAGTAACATTTTTACGTAATGCTTTAACGGTACTGCGAGAAAGTATTTGATTACCTATTGCTGCTTGAATGGCAACATCAAACATTTGTCTTGGAATCAATTTTCTCATTTTCTCGACAATTTCCCTGCCTCTAAAAATTGAATTATTACGATGAATAATTACTGCTAATGCATCTACTCGCTCCCCATTAATAAGAATATCAAGACGCACAAGAGGGGCGACTTGAAATCTTTGAAACTGATAATCATATGAAGCATACCCACGACTAACAGATTTAAGTCGATCAAAAAAATCTAAGACAACCTCTGCCAGTGGCATTTCATATTCCAACGAAACTTGTTTACCTAGATATCTAATTTGTTTTTGTTGACCCCTTTTCTCGATACATAATTTAATTACTGACCCTACATGCTCTTGGGGTACTAAAATATTAGCTAAGATTATGGGTTCTCTTAACTCAATAACTTCATTCGGAGGGGGTAATTTTGCAGGATTATCAACAAATATGACCTCATTTTTATCATTTAGAATCTCAAAAATTACAGTTGGAGCTGTGGTAATCAGGTCGAGATTATACTCTCTTTCTAACCGCTCCTGAATGATTTCTAAGTGCAACATACCAAGAAAACCACAACGAAAACCCAGACCTAGTGCGGTTGAGCTCTCTGGCTCAAAATGCAATGATGCATCATTAAGACGAAGTTTTTTTAATGCCTCACGAAAACTCTCAAAATCATCCGAACTTATTGGGAATAATCCTGCAAATACTCTAGGTTGAACCTGCTTAAAATCTGGTAGCGCTTTATCACATTGATTTGCAGTTAAGGTCAACGTATCGCCTACAGGCGCTCCATCGATATCCTTGATCCCCGCTATTACAAATCCCACTTCTCCAGTTCTAAGGATGTCACGATCATCCATTTTTGGGGTGAAACAGCCAACCCGATCTGCAATATGAGATTGTTGTGATGACATCACAGTCATTTTACTGCCTTTTTTTAATTCACCATTAACAATTCTCACTAGAGATACAACACCCACATAATTATCGAACCATGAATCTATAATTAATGCTTGTAAAGGAGCATTTGGATTTCCTTCTGGAGGAGGAATCATCTCAACTAATTGTTCCAATAATTCGTTGATTCCTTTACCTGTTTTAGCGCTGACTAAGGCTGCGTGTTTTGCATCTATACCAATTACATCCTCAATCTCATTTATTACACGCTCAGTATCTGCAGCAGGCAAATCTATTTTATTTAGCACAGGAAGGACTTCTAGATCCTGATCGATAGCGGTAATACAATTTGCTACACTTTGCGCCTCAACGCCCTGTGCCGCATCCACAACGAGCAAAGCCCCCTCGCATGCCGCCAAGGACCTTGATACCTCGTAAGAGAAATCAACATGGCCCGGGGTATCGATCAGGTTTAGCTGGTATGTCTGCCCATTAATTCCCGTATAGTCCAATGAAACACTTTGCGCTTTAATGGTGATACCTCTTTCTTTTTCAATATCCATTGAATCAAGTACTTGTTCAGACATCTCTCTTTCTTGGAGACCGCCACATATCTGAATAAATCTATCCGCTAAGGTAGATTTACCATGATCAATATGTGCAATAATCGAAAAATTTCTTATGTGTTTCATGAGTCTCAGATATCAAAAAAATTATGTAAATTATATACGTTATATAGCTCAGCTATGGAATTATTCCTAATTTGACTGCTGATTCAATACATCTTCTATAATAGAACTATCAAGATGATACTGGAACAGTGATTGACCTTGATGCCTTACAACTGGGATTCTTGTTTTGTACTTCTCTAATAGGTGATTAGATTCTTCAATATCTTTGATTTTTATTTCCGCCCGGTCACGCACCAGTTCACATAATTGCTCAATCAATATCTCGCAAAGATGACACCCTTTTTTACTGTAAACTTCAAAAATTGGTTTCATTTTGGGCTCATTTCTTCACGATTTAACGAATAATCAATATCTTTTGAATAATCAAATTAATTGATTCAAACTCAGACTCGTAAGGAGTTAATAATAATTTAATTAATTCTGGATCACTTAATTGAAGTAATTCCTGAAAAGCTTTTTTTTCATCGTTAGTTGATTGCGTATAATGCTTATTCAAATAGCTAACTAACAGCTCATCCAATTCTCTCATACCACGGCGACACTGCCAACGAAGTCTAGAATTAGGCATATACTTTATTCTTAAGAAATATTTTAAGTATGTCTTTCAATTAACATTTTCTTTGTATTAGCTATTGCTTCAGCTGGATTCAGGCCTTTAGGACAAGTATTTGTACAATTCATAATTGTATGGCAACGATACAAACGAAAAGAATCCTCTAAATCGTTCAATCTCTCTTCTTGTGCATCATCACGACTATCTACAAGCCAGCGATAAGATGCTAATAATGCAGCCGGGCCCAAAAAACGATCGCTGTTCCACCAATAACTTGGGCAGCTGGTAGAGCAGCATGCACACAATATACATGCGGCAGGCTCATCAATTTTCTCTTGATCTTCTTTTGATTGAATTCGCTCACTACCCTCAGGTGGATTTGTTTTATTTTGAAGCCATGGTTTGATAGAAGCATATTGAGCATAAAAATTTGTTAGATCAGGAACCAAGTCTTTAATAACAGGCATATGAGGTAATGGGTATATTTTAGTATCACCCATCACTGAATCTGCTGAAATCGTGCACGCCAGTGTATTACCGCCGTTTATATTCATCGCGCATGACCCGCAGATACCCTCTCTACAAGACCTTCGAAACGTTAAAGTAGGATCAATTTCATTTTTTATTTTAATTAAAACATCCAATACCATTGGTCCACAATTATCCATATCGATATCAAATGTATCCATTCTTGGATTATCACTGATATCTGGATCATAGCGGTAAACAATAAAGCGTTTTACATTTTTTGTATCACCGGGTGCCACAAAATGTTTGCCTTTTTTTACTCTTGATTTTAAAGGTAATCTAAATTCAGCCATTGTAAACCTCGCGTATTTTTTTCATCTAATACACCCTTGCTTTTGGAGGAATGGCTTCAACCTCATCAGATAAAGTCTCTTGATGGACCGGTCGATAGTCAAAACTTACTTCGCCTGGCTCACCAACCCAACATAAAGTATGTGTCATCCACAATTTATCATCGCGATCAGGAAAATCCTCACGTGCATGAGCACCACGACTCTCTTTTCGATTTGAGGCAGACTCAATGGTTGCAGATGCATTGATAAGTAAATTCTCAAGCTCCATTGTTTCAATTAAATCTGTATTCCAAATCAATGAGCGATCCGCCACTGAGATATCCGCAAACGTTTTGTAAGATTCTCTCAGCAAATCAACACCCTCATCAAGGGATTCACCTGTACGAAAAACTGCGGCATGATTTTGCATAATTTTTTGCATTTCGAGACGAATTTCTGATGTTAACCTTGATCCATTCGCGTTCCTGAGTTTATCTATTCTAGATATACTATTATTGCCTGCATTATCCGGTAACACTTTGAATGTCTTTTTATCTTTTAGTTTTTCAGCGCAATATTTGGCCGCAGAACGGCCGAATACCACTAAATCTAATAACGAGTTAGAGCCTAGGCGATTTGCGCCATGAACTGATACACAACCAGCTTCACCTACTGCCATTAAACCATTAACGACTGACTCAGGATCATCATTACGCTTAGTAACCACCTCTCCCTTGTAATTGGTCGGTATCCCGCCCATATTGTAATGGACAGTTGGTAAGACTGGGATGGGCTCTTTAGTGACGTCAACGGCTGCGAATACTCTTGCAGATTCAGCGATCCCTGGCAATCTCTCATTAATAACCTCTGACCCAAGATGTTCAAGATGCAAATTAATATGGTCTTTTTCAGGACCAACACCCCTTCCTTCTTGAATTTCAATTGTCATGGAACGACTGACAACATCTCTGGAAGCTAAGTCTTTTGTGTTAGGTGCGTATCGCTCCATAAACCGCTCACCTTCAGAATTCGTCAGATAGCCACCTTCACCTCTCGCACCTTCAGTAATCAACATACCTGCGCCATAAATACCTGTAGGATGAAATTGTACAAATTCCATATCCTGTACCGGCAGTCCAGCTCTTAAAACCATAGCACTGCCATCTCCAGTACAAGTATGAGCAGATGTACAAGAAAAATATGACCTACCATAGCCACCTGTAGCCAAAATTACTTGATGCGATCTAAATCGATGTAACTTACCGGTCGCCATCTCAAGAGCTACTATGCCATGGCATTCTTGATTTTCCATAATTAAATCAATAGCAAAAAATTCAATGAAAAATTCAGCTGATTTTTTCAATGATTGTTGGTATAAAGTATGCAGCATTGCATGCCCAGTTCGATCTGCAGCAGCGCAGGTTCTCTGCGCAATCCCCTCACCATAATGAGTCGTCATCCCACCAAATGGTCGCTGATAAATTAAGCCATCTTCGGTTCTAGAGAAAGGCACACCATAATGCTCAAGCTCAATGACTGCGTCGGGTGCTTCTTTACACATATATTCAATAGCATCTTGATCTCCCAGCCAGTCTCCACCTTTGACCGTATCGTACATATGCCATCGCCAGTCATCTTCACCCATGTTACCTAAGGCAGCACTGATACCACCTTGTGCAGCAACAGTATGACTTCGAGTCGGGAATACCTTTGTGATGCATGCGGTCTTTAAATCACCCTCAGCAAGACCAAATGTTGCTCTTAATCCAGCACCGCCAGCACCGACAACTACAACATCATAGTCATGATCTATGAATTTATATTCACTCATCAAATAACCCCATAATAAATGACGATCAAAGAAACTATTAAAACAATACTTAGAATTAAATGAATTTTTTTATTCAAGTTCAAACAAAATTTTCTCTGGGAAGGTTGGTGTATATAATCTTCAATAATCACGTCTAGTCCGAGGGAAGAATGATAAGTTAATGACAGGCCAAAGAAAATTAACATCATAAGATTGAGTGGATATCCAACCCAACTCCTCATCTCGGCATACTGATAGCTATCAAACGTTGTTAAGGAAATCAAAAACCAACCGCCAAAAATGATCAAAAAAACTGCAGTCAATCTTTGAGACCACCAATGAGCTGAGGCACCCTTAACTAAAGGATTGTTAAACAGGATATTTAAAAAACTTTTATAATTCATTTAGCTAACCAAAAAAATACTGTCAAAACAACACTCCCGAGAATCACTAGTCGAGCAGAGAGTTCAACTTTATCTTTATTAAATCCACGCCCCGTATCCCAGTATAAATGACGGATACCATTACAAAAATGAAGAAAAAAAGCGAAACTCCAAAGAAAGAGAGCTAGCTGGCCTAACCATGATTTCATGATTAAAAGAAAAAAGTCATAACCACTTTGACTGAACGCAATAGTTACCAACCATAAAATAAAAACCATCATACCGAAAGATAATGCAGCTCCCGTGACACGATGCATTATCGATAAAATCATAGTTATTGGCCAGCGATAAATCGTTAAATGAGGCGATAGTGGTCTTGGGCGGTTAGCCATATTTATAATATTCTCAATAAAAAAACAATGGTTTTACTTAAAAATCAATACAACGTCCATTTTTTTCCCAATCCCCGTATCTAGAGGGATCTAGTCCACCTCTCCCTCCTATTTCTTTCTTATTTAATACGCTAGACGCGGAGGTAATTTTACTATTCTTTAATTTTATTTCAGTGTCATTTTTAGATCTACTTTTCATAAGACAATTATGCCAGAATAATCAAACCGATGTAGACTATTAACCTTTCTAATGTTACAAATGCATACAAGAATGAATGAAAAATTATTTGACATAATCCAAGTATCAGGCGCCGATCGTATTGCCTTTCTGCAGGGGCAATTTACTCAGGATATTAAGCTATTGTCTTCGTCAAAGATTCTCTTCGGTGCACTGTGCAACCCCAAAGGACGGGTATTTGCAACATGTCAATTATTTACTACGAAGGACAAGGTTAATATCATCTTACCAGCCTCAATGATCGATCATGTCATAAAAAGATTAAGTCTTTACAAACTTAGATCTGATGTTTGCATAGAGAGAAATAAGCATATTCAATCTTTCTGTATTCAATATACAGATAGTGCATCATCCTTTAGTCAGTCTGTTCATGATAATCAAGAATTGGGAAATGCTTACGTGTCACATCAGCTTAAAAGAACAAATGACATCGAATTCTTTATTTATGAGAATAATTCAGATTCTAATACAACCAAGCCAATTACTCATCTTAATAATGACCAATGGAAAGCAGCAAGAATTGCAAACGGAATAGTTGATGTGGTGCCTGATACTTCAGAAAAATATACTCCACATATGCTCAATCTTGACATCATGAAAGGAATAAGTTTCGACAAAGGTTGTTATATAGGTCAAGAGATTGTCGCCAGAACAGAATTTATAGGAAAAGTTAAAAGACGTGCCGTTTCTTATTCATTATCCTCAAAAATAAATTCGCGTGATGAAAAGTTTTATCTCGGTGAAGATACCATAGGAATCGATATTTTATCTATCTCCGCTGAAATGATGATTGCCCTAGTAAATACCTCCATCGCTAGTAAAAAGTTAACTTACAAAAGAGGTATTGCAACCCCAATCAATACAGAATAAAAAAAATTATATCCTTTAATCAAAGTTTTCATGTCGCATATATGGAAAAAGTAACACATCCCTTATTGATGCAGAGTCAGTAAAAAGCATTACCAATCGATCTATTCCAATACCCAGACCAGCAGTTGGTGGTAATCCATATTCAAGTGCTCTGATGTAGTCATGATCAAAAGACATAGCCTCTTCATCACCGGCCGATGCATTTGATACTTGCTCTAAAAATCTTTGCGCTTGATCTTCTGAATCGTTTAATTCAGAGAATCCGTTTGCTAGCTCACGACCTGATACAAAAAATTCAAACCGATCAGTAACAAATGGGTCCTTATCATTCTTCCTTGATAAAGGTGAAATTTCAGTTGGGTATGCACAAATAAAAGTCGGTGCAATTAAATGGGACTCACATGTTTTGTCAAAAATTTCAGCTTGGATTTTTCCAGGACCATAATTAGCTTGTATCTTTATACCCATTTTTTCTGCAAATTCTGTCAGGTAATTTAGATCCCGAATATCTTCACTTTTGATATTTTCATTATATTTACAGATCACCTCTTCCATTGTGAAGCGCTGAAAGGGTTTTGAGAAGTCTATCGATTGTTCTTGGTATTGTATTGTCAAAGAATTATGAATTATTTCACTAATCCCACGCATTAAATTTTCTACTAAAGTCATAAAATCTTCATAATCAGCATAGGCCCTGTATAGCTCCAGCATGGTAAACTCTGGATTATGCTGCGTAGAAACGCCCTCGTTTCTAAAATTTCTATTGATCTCATAAACACGCTCAAAGCCCCCTACCACTAATCTTTTTAAAAAAAGTTCTGGCGCTATTCTTAGAAAAAGATTCATATCAAGCGCGTTATGATGAGTCTCAAATGGTTTTGCAACTGCTCCACCGGGAACACTGTGCATCATAGGTGTTTCAACTTCCATAAAATCCTGAGAATCCAAGAAAGTTCTAATAAAGGATACGATTTTAGTTCTTACCAGAAAAACATCTCTGCTTTCTTTGTTCATTATTAGATCAACATACCGCTGTCGATAGCGAGTTTCCTGATCTGCCAAGCCATGAAATTTTTCTGGTAGAGGCCTGAGTGACTTTGTTAAGATCTCGGCCTGATCTGCTAGAACGGTTAATTCATTTGTGTTTGTTTTAAATAAAATTCCGGTGATATTGAGAATATCGCCGACATCCCATTTTTTAAAGTCCTGATAAAGACCATCAGGCAAGCGGTCTCGCTCCATCCTAACTTGAATTTGGCCTGAAGCATCTTGTATTTTGATGAAACTCGCTTTACCCATGACTCGTTTTACCATCATGCGCCCCGCCACAGTCGTACTGATCTGTAATTTTTCTAGGCTCTCTTTATCAGAACTATCATATTCTACATGTAATTCATCAGCGAAACTTGATCGACGAAAGTGGTTAGGAAAGGCATTGCCTTGCTCTCTCAACAATGACAACTTTCTTCTTCTTTCAGTAATTAACTCATTTTCATCATTATTTTTATTTTTATTATCCACTTATAATCCTTGCTTTAAGCTAGCCTCAATAAATTTATCAAGATCTCCGTCCAATACGGCTTGTGTATTGCCAGTCTCTATACCTGTTCTTAGGTCTTTTATACGACTTTGATCTAACACGTAAGATCTTATTTGACTTCCCCAGCCAACATCTGCCTTGGAATCTTCAAGCAGAGATGCTTCTGAACCTTTTCTCTGCAACTCCAATTCATAAAGCTTTGCCTTTAATTGCTTCATCGCTGTGGCCTTATTTTTATGTTGGGATCTATCATTTTGACATTGTACTACTACATTGGTCGGTAAGTGAGTAATTCTAACCGCTGATTCTGTTCGATTTACATGCTGACCACCCGCACCACTAGCGCGATAGACATCAATCCTCAAATCCGATGGATCTATCTCAATTTCGATATCATCATTCACTTCAGGCATAACAAATACTGATGCAAAAGAAGTGTGCCTTTTATTGCTAGAGTCAAATGGTGATTTTCTAACCAATCTATGCACACCAGTTTCAGTTCTCAGCCATCCGTATACATATTCTCCAGAAACCTGAATAGTGGCACTCTTTATTCCAGCAACATCTCCGGCTGAAACTTCAATAACCTCAACCTTATAATCATGTGATTCAGCCCATCTAAGATACATTCTCAACATCATTTCAGCCCAGTCTTGAGCCTCTGTACCGCCCGCCCCTGATTGGATATCAATAAATGCATTAGAGTCATCCATTTCACCACTAAACATTCTCCGAAACTCTAATAACGCGATCTGTTTATCTAAATCTTCAATTTCAGTGGTAATATCTTGTATGGTTGATAAATCATTCTCAGCAACCGCTAAATCCATTAACTCATTGGCATCAGTGCATGAGATCTGCATGGTATCCAATCCATCGACAATCAATTCTAAACTAGCACGTTCTCTACCCAATGCCTGAGCTCGATCGGGCTCACTCCATACATTAGGATCTTCAAGCTCTCTTTTAACTTCAGTGAGTCTCTCAGACTTAATTTCATAGTCAAAGGTACCCCCTAAGCGAATCTATACGCTCAAGTATATTATTGATAAGTTGTTTTAAATTATTGATTTCAATCATAATATTCATTAATAAAAATATTCTCTACAAGTAACTGAGCTGAGGCTTTACCTCTAAATTCATTTACTTGAAGCTTGTAAATTAATTCTACCGCATCTCTAGCTACAATACTGACCTGATTGAAAGCAATGGCATCTATTGAAACCTCACTTCCTATTGATTTAACTCTCATTTTAAGATGGTTATTACCCACTACACGCTGCTCTAATAGATGAAATTTTCCATGGAATATCGGCTCATCAAATCCCGCTCCCCATGGTCCATAACTTTCAATCATGCGAGCAAATTCAATGGTCAATTTTTGATATGGTATTTGACCATCAACATATATTGCGCCAGTAAAATCGATAGTTGGATAAAGTTTTTTTATGTGTGCAGAGGCATGAGTTTTAAATTTATCAAAATACTTCTCTTTAATCGTTAAGCCAGCCGCCATTGAATGACCACCAAATTTTTCTATTAACTGAGGATTTTCAGTGGCAATTGATTCAAGCAAATCTTTTATATGCAAACCAGGAATAGATCTTGCAGATCCTTTTAAAATTCCTTTACTCTCTTCTGCAAAAGCGATGACAGGTCTATTGCAATGATCTTTGAGTCTAGAAGCAACCAAGCCAACTATACCTTGATGCCATTTTTTGTCATAAATACACAGGCATAATGGTAAATTAGTCTCAGTAAACCTTTCAATATAGGCATATGCTTCACGCTGCATTTGCTGCTCAATATCCTGGCGTTTTTTATTTTTTTCACCTAGAGCAATAGCACATTTCAAAGCAATTGAATTATCATCAGTAAGAAGACATTCGATCCCTATCGATATATCCTCAAGTCTTCCTGCGGCATTAATTTTTGGACCTAAAGAGAACCCTAAATCCATACTTGTTAGCTTATTATAATCCTTTCCTGACTCCTTAATAAGTGCCAAAATTCCTGGTACGCAGAGTTTATTTTGAATTCTTTTCAAGCCTTCTTTGACTAAAACCCGATTATTAAAATCTAATTTTACTACATCCGCAATTGTTCCAAGTGCTACTAAATCAAGGTAACGAGTTGAAACCTTTGCTGCACCAACTTGTCCTTTAATTTCTAATTCCCTGCCAAGAGCGGCCATTAGATAGAATGCCACTCCAACACCAGCTAAATTTTTACTAATAAATTTACTGTTCTTTATATTTGGGTTCACTATTACATTAGCATTTGGTAAATCAGGGCCTGGCAAGTGATGATCGGTCACCAAAACATCAATACCGAATTGTCGGGCCTTGTCCACCCCTTCGATACTTGAAATACCATTATCAACAGTAATTAAAAGCTTAGGATTGTATGTCTTTGCTTGCTCAACAACTTCTAAAGTCAATCCATAACCATAATCAAATCTATTTGGCACGATATAGTTAATTTTTTTAAACCCATAATCACCAAGACAGCGCATCAAAAGAGCTATACTTGTTGCACCATCAACATCGTAATCACCTATGATAAGTATATTTTCATCCTTATACTTTTGTATTATTTTTATTGCGTTGTCTAGATTCTCCAGAGAACTAACGGGCGCTAGAGCTCTTAATTGGTAGTTATATTCTTCCTTATTATTAACTCCTCTAGCTGATAAAATTCTAGCTATCAAAGGGTCAATTTCTCCCAATAAATTGCTGTCGTTGTATTTTCTTTCGTAAATGATTGGATTTTTTTGCCTCATAAATTACGCTCAATTTTTTTTATAACATCTGAATTACGCCACATTCTATATTTATGAAAAGTACTTATATCAGCCGTCCATCCATCTCTGAAGATCAAAATCAATCGCTCAGGTTTAAATTTTAATTGATACTGATGAATAGCAGATAAAGAAATTCGTAGCTGCTCTTCATTTGATATTTCAGAAACCTGATTATCCGGCGAAACAGCAACAAAAGCACCTCGCTCTTGACTGCAAAATTCCTCTAAACTTTTATTAAAAGAACTCACATTTGATTTAGATAAATACCAGTACCCTTTAATAATAGGGTCATTAGCATATAAAGTTGGTAATTTATGAGTTGTTAAAGAATTGAGCTGACCGCCACCCCATACCCACAAAGAATTCATTAAGTTACTATCAATAAAATCACTATTATGAATTATCATCTGAATTTCATTGATTAATTGGCCGTATATATTTGATTTATCATTTTTAGGTAAGACTTCATTAATAGCTAGATTAGATATTTCACTTGGTGAGTGCATACTTACTGGAATCGGAATCTCTGATTGCAAATAACCTGTTATGCCATTGGTTGTTAATTCTATTGAATAATGACTGGCCAAGTTTTGGTTTATTTCATTATAGGCACGGACCATATTTTCCATATCTTCTTGAGTTCGATTAATCGGTTTTATACGCATTCGATTTAAATGGGCTTGAACGAAAACTGGATCAGCCGCAGCTATCCATTTACTTGGCTTTTTCTTGGTTTCTCCATAGAATCTCAGTGCTCCGACATTGTATAACTGCTCTTTAATATTAAAATAATACAAAATCCGATTAATGATACTTGCAGAGGACTTGTCATAAGATAGATTAGATCTGGCAAGCCAGTTTTTCAGCTGAGGATCAATATCATGATATCCCGCTAATTTAGGCAACACTATGATAGAAAGAGAATGTTTTGCTGATGGCATCGTTACACCAAACATATTATTATTAAATATTATCGCACAAAAAATTAAATATTTTTCATAACTCACCAAAAAGAAAGCACTAAATGAAGTTTATAAAAGATCAAGGATCAGATATTACAATTAGACAAATTGAAAGTAATCGACTAAAGATCGGTAATGAATTTATTGATTACTCTTGTGTTGTAACTTCGGAGGAAATACTTGGAAAATGGATAAAAAAAAATGCAGACATTACAACCTACGATGATCTCAAATTTATCTTAAAAAAGAAGCCAGATATATTAATTTTTGGTACCGGAAAAAAAGCAATTATACCAAATCGTAACTTAGTATTTGATCTAGCAAAAAAAAATATTGGGCTAGAGGTAATGACAACTGCAGCTGCTTGCAGGACATTTAATATATTAATATCTGAAGATAGAAGTCCAATAGCTATTTTAATTATATAAGCAAACTATTAAGACCCTTCAATAAATTTTAATGGATCAACTGGATCACTGTTACGCCGTATCTCAAAGTATAATCTTGGTAATTTCTTCGGATCCATGCCCATAGTAGCTATCTTTTGACCTTTAAGTATCCAGTCACCTTCCTTTACATTCAACGCCTGATTATGACCATAAGCACTAAGATAGGTTTTGTCATGCTCTATAATAACTAACTGTCCATAACCTACCAATCCATTACCCGCATAAACCACACGTCCATCTGAGGCAGCATTAATAGCTTGACCCAGTTTTCCATCTAACAAAATACCACTAAACAATTTTGAATTCTTAGAGAACCTTCTGGTGACTTTACCTTTTGTAGGACTGGCCCATTTTAAATTCTTATTAGTAATTTTAGAATTTATTATTATTTTATTTGATTTAGGCGCAATTTTTTTTATCTTTTCATAACTAGTGGGCCCTGACAGTTTAATGATCTGACCTGGATAAATTAAACTTTTTGAAGAAATTTGATTCCATGCTATTAGGTCTTGATAATCCAAACCATAACGCCAAGCAATAAAATAAAGCGTTTCTCCAGTACGAACAAAATGACGTTTCTCAGAAACCTTTTCCAATTGAATTGAGCTACAGGCAAAAAGAAACAAAGATAAAAATATTAAGCTCATAAACTTCTTGCTAGCAGTCAACATAATTGTTTTTCCTTACAAAATTAAATCTAATCTTTATCGTTATAAATACAAGAATAAAGCGGCTAGGATTAACACAATAAGCCAACCTATAAACTCCACATACCTAGTTAGTATTATAGAAATACGCTCACCAAATAAAAATATTATAGCTGCAATTAAAAAAAATCTGGTACCACGACCAAAAGCAGAAAACAAAATAAATCCAAATAAATTAATTCCTGTTATTCCAGCAGCAATGGTAAATATTTTATACGGAATAGGTGAAAAACCTGCTAATAAAACTGCCCATAAACCCCATTTTGCAAACCATTCCTTTGAGAGCTGAAATGCGCCCCAATAGTTTGAATTTATTAGCCATGATTCTAGTACATCAAAAATAAAATACCCTATAAAATAACCAAACACCCCACCAAGGACTGAAGCTAATGTAGTTAATAAAGCAAAATGCCAAACTTTTTTCTTATTAGCCAAACACATTGGCATTAACATTACATCTGGCGGGATTGGAAAAAATGAGGATTCAGCAAAACTTAAAATAAATAAATATCGAACGGCTTTCGGCCTGGCCGCCCATGAAATTACCTTTTGATATAAATTATTAAATATCTTCATAGTTATTAGTTCTTATATATTCTAATCACTTGGTAAATAATCCAAAATTAATTTTTTATTTTTCCTTAACTAAAGGTACAAAACTGACCGAGCCTAAATTTTTGCTCTCATAATGATCATGATTGCGCTTCACAAGTGTTAATTCCTGCTCTCCTGGTGCTCCAATGGGTATAATTAAGACCCCTCCAATATCTAATTGCTCCAATAGATTGCTTGGCAGCTCTGATGCAGCAGCAGCTACAATAATCCCATTATAAAGACCATATTTTGACCACCCTTCCCATCCATCACCATGACGAAAATGAACATTATATATATTCATAGTACGTAATCGTTGTTTTGTTTTTAGTAATAAACTTCGAATTCGTTCAATCGTGTAAATTTCCTTGAAAAATGAAGAAAGGATAGCCGTTTGATAGCCACAACCAGTGCCAACCTCCAGAATACGATCACCATCTACCGAATTTATAAGGGCTTCGGTCATTTTTGCAACAATAAAGGGCTGACTTATTGTTTGACCTAATCCAATTGGTAGGGCTGTGTCCTCATATGCTCTGGTAGCAAGCGCCTCATCTACAAACAAATGACGAGGGATATTGCGAATTTGATCAAGCACAAGGTTGGATCTTATCCCTTGCTCTTTTAATCTTTTAATCAATCTGTCACGAGTTCGATCAGACGTCATTCCAATACCTTGATTTTGAGGTATTTGCTTACTCACTCAGTCAACCATAGTTCCATATCAGATAAAATTTTATGGTTTGTCATATCAATTTGAATAGGAGTAATTGATACAGAATTATCAGCTATAGCATAAAAATCTGTCCCAGGTCCAGCATCCTTACCCTCTCCAGGAGGTCCTATTTTATAATTATAAATATTATTTTTATTTGACTTCATTATTACTGGTTGTGAAAGATGTCGTGTCCCTAATCTAGTGGCAGCAATTCCATTTAATTCTCGATGACTCTTATCTGGTACATTGATATTTAATATCGTATCAGATGGTAACGGATGATCGCTTAATTTCTTAACTATCTGCGTGGTTATTTTTCCTGCTACTTCATAACTATCTGTATTTTTCATAATCGAAGAAACTGCAATAGAGGGCAAACCGAGAGCCCGGCCCTCGATAGCAGCAGCCACTGTTCCAGAATATAAAACGTCTTCACCTAAATTTGCACCATGATTAATACCGGATATAACCATATCAGGCTCTTTACTCAGAAACCCTGATAAACCTAGATAAACTGTATCTGCTGGCGTACCGTTGACGCAATAAATATTCTTAGCAATTTTTTCAATCTGCAGCTCTGCGTGAAGAGATAGAGCGCTACTTGAGCCAGAATGGTTTTCCTTTGGTGCAAAAATGATTACCTCGGCAATTTCTTTCAAATGAGAAGCGAGTATATTAATACCTTCAGCTAAATACCCATCATCATTACTTAATAGAATAATCATATCTAAATTTTACATTTTTCAATATCAAGCAGCTATATATTTATCATCTATTGTATAATTTAAAATATTAATATTAGTTAAATTAAGTTGCTACACTTAAACGATAATGAGTAAAGGAAAAAATCATAATAATAACACTACTATATTAAGCAAAGATGAAATCGAATTATTTCGGACTACAGTCGACGATACGAAACCCATCATAAATCAAAAAAACCCACCTTACCGTAAAACAATAAAAGCAAAAGCTCTTTTTACGAAAAAAGACAATCAATACGTACTAACAGAAAGCCTAAATGTCGACATTGACCTTCAGGAGGAAAATAATAACGATATCTTGAGATTTCAACGTTCAAATATTACTCCAAATATTATGAAAAAATTATCACGTGGTTTTTTTAGTGTCCAAGCCGAGCTAGACCTTCACGGAATGACGTCGAATGAAGCGAGTTCAATTTTAAAATCATTCATTAGCGAATCCATTCTAGATAACTTGACATGCGTTAGGGTAATACATGGAAAAGGATTAGGCTCGGGCACAAGAGGTCCCGTCCTTAAACAACAAGTTAACCGCTTACTTAGAAGGTGGGATCAAGTCTTAGCTTTTATTTCTGCCCGTCAAGTCGATGGTGGAACGGGAGCAGTTTATGTTTTGTTAAGGAAAAACTAATATTTAGCTTAATACTTACTTTTTCTTTGGCTCTATAATTATATACATAACCTCATCTTTACCTATTAGGCCTAAGTCTGTCCTTGCCCTTTCCTCTATCGCCTCAATTCCAACTTTTAAATCCTGAATTTCAACCTTTAGTTTTTCATTTCTTATTCTTAATTGTGCGTTGTTTTTATTTTGAGTTTTTACATTTTCTTGCAAGTTATTCATCTGTTGATATCCATCTTTGGAGATCCATATCTTAATTTGCATAAACAAAAAAATCATCGCAAGCAATAATATAATCCAACGAAAGTTTTCCATAGATCAGCTCATTCTTTTTAAACTCTTACAAGGGGCACTGAAAATGCATTCTCAGGGTCATAAACAGCTTCATCGCCAAGCATCTCTTCAATCCTTAATAGTTGATTATATTTCGCCATTCGATCTGACCTTGACAAGGATCCAGTTTTAATTTGTGTAGCCTTTGAACCAACCGCTATATCTGAAATAGTATGATCTGAAGTTTCTCCAGATCGATGTGAAACAATCGCTGAATAATTAGCTGAAATCGCCAGATCTATGGCATCGAAGGTCTCAGATAAAGTACCTATCTGGTTTGGCTTTATAAGTATAGAATTAGCAATTCTCTTTTCTATTCCCGCCTTAAGAATAGCAGTGTTTGTTACAAAAAGATCATCTCCTACAAGCTGAATTCGATCACTCATTTTCTTACTCAGAATTGACCACCCTTCCCAGTCAGATTCATCCATCCCATCCTCAATGGTTATTATCGGATAGGTATCAACCAAATCAGTAAGAAATTCTGAAAATCCTAAGGCATCAAATTCTCGTCCTTCTGACTGAAGGTAATACGTATCTTTAGAAAAGAATTCACTACTAGCGACATCCAGTCCTAGTAAAATATCTTTACCACATTTTAGACCGGTTATCTCTACAGCTTCGCAAATAACATCAAGGGCAGCACGATTTGATTTTAAATCAGGAGCAAAACCACCTTCATCTCCAACCGCTGTATTTAGGCTTTTCTTCTGTAATACAGATCTAAGTGAATGAAAGACTTCCACTCCATGCCTTAATGCCTCTCTAAAAGAATCCGCCCCCACAGGGATAATCATAAACTCTTGTATATCAATACTATTATCTGCATGGGCACCACCATTAATAATATTCATCATTGGTATAGGCATAGTATTTTTTTCTCCGAAATATCTGAATAAGGGTATATTTTTTGAAGCTGCAATCGTTTTTGCGTAAGCCATAGATACTGCAAGTAACGCATTTGCACCTAAGTTACCTTTATTCTCTGTGCCGTCTAATCTTTTTAAAATATTATCGAAATTTTTTTGACTTATTATCTCCATGTCAGTAAATTCACTACTAATCACTTCATTAATATTTTTTACAGCATTCATTACTCCCCTTCCAAGGTATCTAGATAAGTCACCATCTCTTAGCTCAATAGCTTCTCGACTCCCCGTAGAGGCTCCTGAAGGAACCGCTGCACGTCCAAAACTACCATCAGTTAATCTGATTTCCGCCTCTACTGTAGGATTCCCCCTTGAGTCGATAATCTCTCTTCCATGAATATTGGATATTGATGTCACAATCGACGCCCCCTAAAAATTAAGTGTTATTTTCTACTGATCGGACCATTCTATCTGGTCCTCGATATAAGCTTTTTTCTTTACCGTTTCATCTAAAGAAATTAAAGTTTCTAGAAGCTCATGCATTCTATTTAATGGCCAAGAATTTGGGCCATCACTTAAAGCAAGATCAGGATTCTCATGTGTTTCTATAAATAATCCTGCGATACCCACAGCAATTGCAGCCCGAGCGAGTACGGGAACAAATTCTCGACACCCTCCTGATTTATAACCTTTGCCTCCCGGTAATTGGACTGAATGAGTAGCATCATAAATTACTGGGCAATTAGTTTTCCTTAAAATGGGCAAAGATCTCATATCGGATATCAAATTATTGTACCCAAATGTAAAGCCTCTTTCGCAAACCATGATCTCTTTATTCCCAGTTGAATGCGCTTTATTTACAACATTTTGCATTTCATTGGGTGATAAAAACTGACCTTTTTTTATATTTACGGGTTTACCTTGCTTTGCCACATTCAAAATAAAATTAGTTTGCCTGCATAAAAAAGACGGTGTCTGAAGAACATCAACGACATCAGCAATTTCGTTTAAAGGTGAATCATCGTGAACATCTGTTATAACAGGAATTCCTATTTGAGATTTAATTTCAGATAGGATTTTTAGCCCTTCTTCTACACCTGGTCCTCGAAAGCCGTCCTTTGAACTACGATTTGCTTTATCGAAAGAAGATTTATAAACGAATGAAATACCCAATTTTTGAGTAATTTCTTTTAATTTACCTGCAGTCTCAATGGCTGAGTCTCGGCTTTCTAAAACACAATTTCCAGCTATTAGAAAAAAAGGAGTATGATTATCAATATTAAAATTTGCCAGTTTCATCACTAAATGGCCTTATTCTTTAATTCATAGCAGGCTTTAATGAAGCTCTTAAATAAAGGGTGCCCGTCACGAGGGTTAGATGTAAATTCAGGATGAAATTGACTTGCGACAAACCAAGGATGAGAGGGTAATTCAATTACCTCGACTAAATCATCAACTGATGTTCCTGAAAAAACGATTCCTGCTTTCTCCATTCTGTCACGATAATTATTATTAAATTCATAGCGATGGCGATGACGTTCCTGAATGATTTTATTATCATAGACTGATTCAACTAAAGAGCTCTCGACTAAATTAATCTGTTGTGCTCCCAATCTCATGGTTCCACCCATTTCGGATAGCTCATCTCTTTCTTCTATTTCACCCGAATTTTCTTGCCATTCCGTAATTAACGCAATGACTGGGTGGGGAGTTTTTTTATTAAACTCAGTACTGTGAGCATATTTAAGATTTGCTAAGTTCCTAGCTGCCTCGATAATAGCAACTTGCATTCCAAGGCAAATTCCCAAATAAGGAATATTATTTTCTCTTGCGTATTGTACGGCCGATATCTTACCTTCAATACCTCTATCACCAAAGCCACCAGGCACCACAATTCCATCCATATCTTCGAGTAATTTAATTCCTTTATCCTCAATATCTTGAGATTCAATATAGTGAATATTCACTTTTGTTAAAGTTTTTATTCCGCCATGCAAAAGAGCTTCTGTAAGAGAAATATAAGCATCACGTAGATCAATATACTTTCCAACCATTGCGACATTAATTTCATTTTTAGGATTCTTTTTTGCCTCAACAATTGCATTCCACTCTGATAGGTTTGCCTCTGGGACATCGAGCTTTAATTGCTCGACAACAATATTATCTAAGCCTTGCAAATGCATCATTTCAGGTAATTTATATAAATCATCAACATCAATTGCTGAAATCACTGCCCTTTCATTTACATTCGTAAATAAAGCAATTTTTTTTCTCGACTCATCAGGAAGAATTTGCTCAGATCGACAAACTAGTATATCTGGCTGAATACCAATGGAGCGTAATTCTTTAACTGAATGCTGAGTTGGTTTTGTTTTGATTTCTGATGAAGTAGCAATATAAGGAACTAAAGTCAAATGAACATAAACCACGTGATCGGAACCTAGTTCAACACCCATTTGCCGAATTGCCTCCATAAATGGCAATGATTCTATATCACCTACCGTGCCACCAATTTCTACTAAGCAAACATCAGCATCACCAGAACCACTTATAACTCCCTCTTTAATGGCATCAGTAATATGGGGTATTACTTGTACGGTAGCCCCTAAATATTCACCTCGACGTTCTTTGGCAATCACAGATTCATAAATTCTACCAGTAGTAAAGTTACTATTATGGCCCGTTTCTGTTCTCACAAAACGCTCATAATGACCTAAATCTAAATCTGTCTCCGTACCATCAGAAGTAACGAAAACCTCACCATGCTGAAAAGGACTCATCGTTCCAGGATCAACATTTATATATGGATCTAACTTAATCATACTTATTGACAAGCCACGCGATTCGAGTATAGCTCCAAGGCAGGCCGATGTAATACCTTTACCTAAAGAAGAGACCACCCCTCCAGTAATAAACACATAAGCTGTCATTGCTGCTCCAGTATGATTAAATCGTTAATAACTCGAAAACAATAGCTCACCATACAAAATAACCTAAAGCTGATGAGCACGGAAAATTGTAAAGAAATTTGCAGTATTACTTGTAGAGAATTATTCAATTTTCAATGATCCGTCGTTTGAGTAAAGACGGCTTTAAAAATTACCAGATCGACATTATCAAAACAATCTAATTTTAAAATAAAAGAACTAAGACAGTACTAGCTTAGGTTTCTGATGCCACTTAAAAGAACAGCCATTAAGTTTAGAAAATTTTTCCGCAACCCAAAAATCAGCAACACAAACTATTTCATTATCATATATTAATATAGGAATTCTATTTCTCATCCATGGAAAAATTTTTTTTTCTTGCAATAATTTCTTTAATTTTCGATTATGAACACTATCAATGGGACGTATATTTTCACCACCTTCTCTAAAAACAATAGCCAAGCCTTGTTTTGCAATTTCTTTATCGATACCCCAATTATCTGAATGCACCAATGAGATACTTCCCATTCCAATACCTAAACTGATGGGTTGATTATCAGGGTATATCTTTAATTTCTGTAATTTATTATTTGCAGTCATTTGAGGTAATAAAAATAATTGATTCTGATATCGCCTTACATCGACACCTGGCCATGAAACAATTGGGTTTCCATTAGGATTAGAGTTAACGATAGTTTTTATTATCTGTAGCAATTGATTATAAGGTGGTGATGGCAAGCTCATTTTATTAATTGAATATCTCAATAAATTACGTTGACGAGTTTCTGGAAGCTTTCTAAAAAAATCTAAATCATAACAATCGACTTTGCCAATCTTCTTTAAATCAATTTCGGCTAAATCCGTCAAATGCATTTTGGTTTCATTTGCCAATTGAGTTACTTTTGCCAAACGCTTATTCAAAGAAGCCCACCTGTCTTCTAATTGAGGAATAATGCTATTACGCATATAATTTCTATCTAAGTTATTGTCTTTATTTGATGGGTCATCAATCCAATTAAGATTCTTTTTTTTGGCATAAGCTTTTAAATATTTCTGATCAATATTTAATAAAGGCCTTACCAACTTACCACCAGAAAAATCTCTAATATTATTAATTCCCGCCAAACCATCAGGACCACTCCCACGAAATAAATTTAATAGTAAAGTTTCAGTTTGATCATTCAAGTGATGCGCTGTAAGTAGCCAATCGTCTTTTTTCATAAAATCATAAAATACTGAATATCTAGCGCTCCTCATAGAGGCTTCGGCACCTTTACCAGAATGGTGATCTATATCTACCTTATAAGCAGAAAAATTTACACCAAGCTTAATAGCGCTTTTATTACAAAATTCTTCCCACTCATTGGATCGTTCATTCACCTGATGATTAATATGAAGCGCTATAATTGGGATATCCTTCTCAATTGATTTAAGAGTATGAAGAAGTACTATTGAATCCATACCCCCACTATAACCAACGATATACCTGGATGGTTTTGAATGCTTGATGACTAACTCTGAGAGCTCATCTTCCAAAAAAGATTTATTAAACATGTGAAAATTATAAAGAAATTTAATTGTTAATATGGGTTTTTTAACTACTTTACAGAATTTTATAATTAAATTTTCTTATATTCGCCATAATCAGCAATACGCATTTGTCGATTATCAACTAAAGTATTTTTATTTATGGTTAAAAGTTCGTCTAAAGATACAGTTATTGCATTTCTAATAGCGTCAGCCATTTTTTCTGGAGATCTATGCGCCCCACCCAAAGGCTCTTTTAGGACACCATCAATCAATCCATATTTCTTTAAACTTTCAGCAGTAATCTGCATAGCTTTAGCGGCTTTTTCAGCTAATTTAGCATTCTTCCATAATATTGAAGCACAGCCTTCAGGGGAAATAACTGAATAAATACTGTACTCTAGCATTAATAATTTATCGGCAACCCCAATAGCTAAGGCGCCTCCTGAGCCGCCTTCTCCTATAACCACCGAAATAATTGGTACTGATAATTTAGACATTTTAAATAAACTTCTAGCAATTGCCTCACTCTGTCCGCGTTCTTCTGCACCCAGTCCAGGATAAGCTCCTGGAGTATCAATAAAAGTAATTACTGGAAGGTTAAATTTTTCAGCTAATTTCATTAATCTTTGAGCCTTACGATAACCTTCTGGTTTTGGCATGCCATAGTTTCTTCTTACACGCTCCTTAGTATCTCGACCCTTTTGATGGCCAATAAACATTATAGATCGTCCTTCAAATCTACCAATACCTCCAATTATTGCAAAGTCATCGGCATACATTCGATCTCCATGCAATTCATAAAAATCAGTAAAAAGGAGTTCAATATAATCCAAGGAATAGGGTCGCATTGGGTGTCGAGCAACTTGAGTTATTTGCCAATCAGAGAGTTTAGTGTATATTCCTTTTGTAATTTCTTGACTCTTTGACTTTAATCGAGCGGTCTCTAAAGATAGGTTCTCCTCTGAATTACCAGCTATGTATTGAAGCTCTTCAAGTTTTGCCTCAATCTCTGCAATCGGTTTTTCAAATTCTAAAAATCTCGAATCCACTTTTAATCCTTAAAAAGTTAAAATTTATTGCCTATATCCATTAAGGATAAATACTCTTGCTAATCTAATTCAATAACCCAATTTCACACTATTTTTACCTAGCAAGACACTTAATTCATCACGGAGGTCTTTTGTAGGCAGAACTAACCATTTTTGTCCCAAATCAAGTCTTCCTGAGGCAGTGCTATTATTAAATTTTATTGAAATTTCACATGTACCATTACTACCTGATTTTAATAATTTCTGCAATTTACTTAAAATATTGTTATTTTTTTGATCTGGTGATAATTCTATTATTAAATTTTTTGCCGATTTCTCAATCATAGTGTGTATATCAATAATTTTTTCTACATTAACTTGCCAAGAAGATGAAAACTCAGCAAACCTCAGATTTCCCTCAATAACTATAATGGTATCTTTTTTTAATAATTCCTTAAATTCATGAAATTTATCATTATAAATCGAAGCTTCCATTCTTGCCGTATCATCATCAAGAATAATAGAAATCCAATTACCTCGCTTTCTTATGTCCACAATTAAACCAGCGACAGTTATATTTTTTCGAGGCGATCTGTATTTTTTTTCGCCAGGCATTTTTTCTGGACGATCTAAAGATTGAATGTTTCTTAAAGTTCCTCCTGTAAAACAAAGTGCGTCGTCTTTAACAGCATGAAATGGGTGTCCAGATAAATAAAGTCCCAAGGCTTCTTTCTCTTTCTTTAGTAATTCCTCTTCTTTCCATTCTGTGATTTCATTATTAATAACAGCATGTATTTGGTCATCAGGTATTAAACCAAACATATCATTTTGTCCTGCAGCAGAATTTTTAGCTTCTTGTTCGGCGCCCTTTATGGCATTTGAAAGCTGGTCATCTAAAGCGCTTCGAGACAGCCCAAATTCATCCAAAGCTCCACATTTTATTAATGACTCAAGCACACGACGACTTATTTTTTCCGTACCTAACCTCTTGCAAAATTCATCTAAATTTTTATAATTGCCATTCTTAGCTCTTTCAGAGACTATTGATTCAACTGTAGATTCCCCCACTCCTTTTATTGCACCTAAACCATATAGAATATGCTGCTCATCTAAAACCATAAACTCATATTGAGATTTATTAATTGATGGTGGTAATAATTCAATATTATAGTTCACGCAATCGTCTTTAATCGTAATCAAACGATCGGTATTATCCATCTCTGTGGTCATTACTGCAGCTAAAAAAAATGCTGTATAATGAGTCTTAAGATAAGCGGTTTGATAAGAAATTAAAGCATACGCTGCAGAATGTGATTTATTAAAGCCATAACCTGCAAATTTCTCCATTAAATCAAAAATACGTTCAGCAACGACTTTATTCACACCTCTCTCAAGAGAGCCCTTGAGGAAACTTTTACGTTGAAACGCCATTTCTTCTACTTTCTTTTTTCCCATTGCTCGCCGAAGAAGATCGGCACTTCCGAGTGAATAGCCAGCTAATACTTGTGCAATTTGCATTACTTGCTCTTGATACAAAATTACGCCATAAGTAGGTTTAAGTATCTCTTCTATATCGGGATGTAAATAATCGATACTCATCTTATTTAATTCATGTTTTCGGTTAATAAAAGCATCAACCATTCCAGACTGAAGAGGACCTGGTCTAAATAAAGCAACTAAGGCAACCAGGTCATCAAATTGATCTGGTTGCATTCTTTTAATTAAATCTCTCATGCCAGTTGATTCAAGTTGAAAAATAGCAGTAGTATTACAACTTCTTAAAAGCTCAAATGTTTTGACATCTTTCATTGGTATTTTATTGATATCTATCTGATTATTACCATTACCTTGACTAGCGATACGAAGTGTTAAGTCAATTATCGTAAGTGTTCTCAAGCCTAAAAAATCAAATTTAACAAGTCCTGCAGACTCAACATCATCTTTATCAAATTGTGTAACTACATTTACCTGACCTTCTTCACAATACAAAGGAGTAAAATCAGTTAATTTATCAGGAGCAATAACAACACCACCTGCATGCTTTCCAGCATTTCGCACTAAGCCTTCAAGTGACTTTGCAAGGTTTATAATTGCCTCAACCTCTTCATCTTCACTGTACATTCTGCGTAGCTCATCATCCTGCTCTAATGCCTTGTCGAGTGTCATTCCAACCTCAAATGGAACCTGCTTTGCAATCCTATCTACGAAACCATATGGCTGATCTAAAACTCTACCTACATCTCTAATCACGGCTTTAGCCGCCATTGTTCCATAGGTGATAATTTGAGAAACTCTTTCACGGCCATATTTTTCTGAAACATAATCAATTACACGATCGCGACCATCCATACAAAAATCTATATCAAAATCTGGCATAGATACTCGCTCTGGATTTAAAAATCTCTCAAATAAAAGGTCATGCTCCAATGGATCAACATTTGTGATGCCTAATACATAAGCTACTAATGAACCTGCCCCTGAACCTCTACCTGGTCCGACTGGAATATTATTTTTTTTTGCCCAATCAATAAAGTCTGAAACAATTAAGAAATAACTAGAAAAACCCATATTATTTATTACATCTAGCTCATCCTTTAAACGTTTTTCATAAATCAATAAATCAATATTATTATCGCTATGAAGATTTTTTAATTTTAAGGCCAAGCCTTTTTCAGATTCTTTAAGTAAAAATGATTCAGTGGTTTGCTCTTCCGGTACAGGGAAAATTGGTAAAAAAGATTCACCTAACCTTAGATGCAAGTTGCATCGCTTTGCTATTTCAGCGGTATTTAGCAATGATTCTGGAATATCTTTAAATAACTCATGCATATCTTGAGCATTTTTTAAGTATTGTTGATCACTATATAATTTTGGCCGATTAGGGTCGGACAGAATTAAACCTTCATTTATACAAACTCTAGCTTCATGTGATGCAAAATCTTTCGAGCTCAAAAACCTTACGTCATTCGTGGCTACAACCGGAACCGAATTATCATGCGCTAGAAGAAGGGCTTGTTGAATATAATCCTCCTCATGTTGACGATTAGTTCGACTAAGCTCCAGATAAAAACGATCATCAAATAATTCAAGCCATGAATCTAATTGTCTAGAGGCAAGATCATGATGCTCGTTCATCAAACTTCTTCCAATATCACCTTTTAGGCCAGCTGATAATGCAATCAAACCTTTACAATTTTCTTTATTAAACCATGATTTATGAAGACGAGGACCATGTCTTTTTTGACCATCGAGCCAAGCTCGAGTAATTAATTGAGTAAGATTTTGGTAGCCATTATTGTTTGCACATAATAATGTAATACGGTCACATCTAGTTGCATCATCTTCATCTGCAAGAAAAATATCGGTACCAATTATCGGTTTTATCCCGTATTCAAGGGCTTTACGATAAAATTTAACCATACCAAATACATTATTTTGATCTGTTAATGTTATTGCTGGCATATTGTTCTTAATGCATTCTTTCATTAACTGAGGAATACGGATCGTACTATCTACTATTGAATACTGACTGTGAAGATTTAAATGTATAAAATTATTCGTCATGTGCAGGATAAATTATATTAAAATATTTTATGGAATTAAATTAATTTTATATTAATTATATTCGGACAACTAAACTAGTTAATTCTTAGTTAAATTGTATTCTTGCAGAAAGGCTTAAAACTCATTCGATGCTGTAAACATGGTCCATTAGTTTTGATTCGTTCAAGATGTTCTTTTGTGCCATAACCTTTATGATTTGAGAAATTATAACCTGGATAAATTGAATCAAAATTAGACATCAAAGCATCTCTATATACTTTCGCAATGATTGATGCTGCACTTATAGCCTCAATTTTTCCATCGCCACCCACAATAGCTTCGCCAGGTAAAACTTTGTTATAAAAATCTAAATTCGGTAAAATATTACCATCCACTCTGATAAAATTTGGTGCAAAAGCTAAACCTAAAATAGAGCGACGCATTGCCAACATCGTAGCCCATAATATATTAAGATTATCAATTTCATTAACATCAGCATATGCTATTGAATATGAAATTGCTTGTCTGAAAATCTTTTTCGCCAAGACATTTCTATTTTTTTCGCTAATCTTTTTTGAGTCATCTAGGCCATCTAAAAAACTATTTTTTGGAAGAATAACCGCAGCAGCTACAACCGGTCCTGCCAGGGTACCTCGCCCAACCTCATCAATACCTGCAGCAAATTCATATTGATTTTGATATTTATTTTTATTTACAGTAATTCCAATACCTCTGTTGCCGCCAATTTATCTGTATCAAGATTTAATTTAGACTTTAATAACACGGAATCATTTCTAATAAATTCCTTATCATGTTGGTTATTTAAAAAATCACAAATAGTTTTATTTAAATTTTCGACCGAAGCCTCATTCTGTATAAATTCAGGAATAATTTCTTTCTTTAAAAGTATATTCGGAAGTGTAAATGAATCTATTTTAACCAATTTATTTAAAATAAAAAAACTCAGCATAGATAGTTTATATGCGGCTATAGTGGGACGGCATAACAACGCCGACTCTAGCGCTGCAGTTCCTGAAGCCAATAAGACTAGATTAGAAGCTACCATCATTTCATGTGAATGACCTTTCACCAATACAAAAGCCTCTCTTATGCAATTTTCATTAAGGCACTGTTCAAACTGATTGTAAGTTTCTGGAGACGACATTGGTGCTACAAAAGAAATATCTTTATATTTACTAATAAGCAATTTAGCAACATTAGCAAAAATCGGGCCAAGATTTGCTATTTCACTAGAACGGCTTCCTGGCAATACTGCAATAATAATTCCTGGAGGTAGCTTAAATTCATCTCTTACTGTTTTTCTCTCTAGCTCATAAGGTAGATTTTTAGCTAATGGATGTCCAACGAATACAGCAGGTATTCCATGATTTTTATATAAATCAGGCTCAAATGGAAGTAAGCACAATACTTTATCAGCAGCTTTTCGGATTTTTTTTATTCTATTTGCTCGCCAAGCCCATATCGAAGGACTGACATAGTGCACGGTAGTAATACCATTTGAGCGTAATTTTTCTTCTAAAGCTAAGTTAAAATCCGGCGAATCAATCCCAATAAAAACATCAGGTGGATGTTCCAGCCATTTTTTTAAAATTTTCTTACGGAGTGACAATAATCGAGGCATTCTTTTAATGGGCTCTATAATACCCATTACCGATAGCTCGTCTGACATTGCCCAGCAATCTCCGCCAATTTTTTGCATTTTCGGGCCAAAAATACCCTCGAAGATAGTACCTGGATGTATTTTTAGTATCTCTCGCATTAAGCCGGCTCCTAAAGAATCCCCAGAAGCTTCCCCAGTTACTAATCCAATACGCATAAACTATCTAATAATTCCTCTGTCAGAGGCTAATTTTAAAGATTCAAGGAATAATTCTAATTCTTTTTGATTCTCAGCTAATTCTTCGATTTCTTTAATTGATTCATGTAATTTAAGATTCTTACGATAAAGAATACGATAAGCATTTTTAATATTAATGATTTGTTTAGCATTATAACCTCTTCTTTTTAGCCCTTCTGTATTAACTCCTCTAGGCTTAATTGGCTGCCCCTCTGCCATAACGTATGCAGGTATATCTTTTGTAGTTAATGTATTCATACCGATAAAACTATGCGCTCCAATACGTGAAAATTGATGAGCACCAGTAAAACCAGCAAATATTGCCCAATCACCAACACTTACATGACCAGCCAAAGTCGCGTTATTGGCAAAAACAATATTACTACCAATAATACAATCATGTGCGATATGGACATAAGCCATAATCCAATTATTATCACCTACGACGGTTTGTCCCTTATCTTGAGATGTCCCTCTATTTATAGTGCAATATTCCCTTATGGTGTTTCCATCACCAATAATCAATGATGTTTTCTCATTATGGTATTTTTTATCTTGAGGATCTCCACCAACTGACGAAAAAGAATATATATGGTTTCTTTTTCCAATTACTGTTGGACCACTAATCACTACATGACTATCAATTATAGTCCCCTCTCCGATTATCACTTCATCGCTGATTACAGAATAAGGACCAATTTTTACATTCGCAGCTATAACAGCTGATTCAGAAATAATTGCAGTTTTATGGATCATTAATTTGGTGTATTTGGTGCGCACATAATTTTTGCGGTTACGGAAACCTCATCATTAACATATGCGTTGCATGAATAACGCCACATTCCACGGATAATCCGATCTACATCGACCTTAATGGTCAATTGATCACCCGCTTCCACCGGAAATCGAAAGCGCGCTTGCTCAACTGAAACAATATAATAAATAGGTTTAGGTTTGATGTCTCCAACAGTAAGATGGCCTAAAACACCTCCCGCTTGGGCCATTGCTTCAATGATAATTACACCGGGCACAACCGGTTTTCCAGGGAAATGTCCTTGAAAAAAAGGCTCATTGATTGATACATTTTTTATTGCTGTGATTGACTTCCCAAGCTCGTAATCAACAATTTTATCAATATATAAACACGGATAACGATGTGGGAGAAACTCCATTATTTGAGAAGCATCTAATGTCTTGTTTTTTTTATTCATCAAATTACTCATTGTATACTATGATAAATTTATAATTTATAAGCGTCGAATCTTAGCGACTAATTTTTTCCATATTTTATCTTCATCGGCTGCAAAAGATCCCGAATAAACACCTGGTTTCTTAATATTTTTTGTGACAACAGAACCACCATTAATTCTTACGTCGTCACAAACTGTAATATGCCCAACCATTCCTACTTGTCCTGCAATCATACATCGTTTACCAATAATTGCACTGCCTCCAATTGCTGCAGAAGCTGCAATAGCAGTATCCTCACCTATAGAAACATTATGTCCAATTTGAATTTGATTATCGAGACGAACCCCGTCATTAATTTCAGTATCATCAAGTGAGCCCCTATCTACCGTGGTATTAGAACCTATTTCAACATCATCTCCAACCCTAACCCCACCTAATTGAGGAATTTTTAACCATCCTTTATCTGTTTTTGCGTTCCCGAAACCATCAGAACCAATAATTGCACCAGGATGGATAATGACTCTTTTACCAATTTTAATTTTATTAATTAACGTGACATTTGCAATTAATCTGGTGTTAGCCCCTACCTCTATATTACCGTCAATTATGCAACCCGGTCCGACATAAACATTCTCTCCGATATCAACTTCATCACCAATACAACAATGTGGTCCAATAAATGCAGAATCTGAGATTTGGGCCTTTTCTGAGATAGAGGCACTAGAGTTAATACCTGATTCGAAAATTGGCAAAGGATTGAGTAGGGCAACTATTTTTGAAAAAATCAAATAAGGATCATCTGATAATAAAGCATCAACAGAGCAGTTAGATATGTCGGATGATTTTATAACAACCACTGATGCTTTGGTTGATTTTAGCTGCTCTAGGTAAAATGAATTGGTATAAAAAGATATAGCGCCTTGCTGTGCTGAAATTAGTGTAGAGGCATATGAAATTCTAGTTTTTGGATTACCAATAAAATCACATCCAAATTTTACAGCCAACTCAGCTATACTAAAATCCAATACATTCTCCCTAGAAATAAAGCATGTATGAAATAATGTTAAACACTAGTACCTAGTTTACATCACCCTGAGAATCATCCTGTAAAGACTCTAGTATTAACCCAGTAATATTCACATTTTCACTTGCATAGATAACGCCATCAGCGAATACCATGTCATATTCATTTGATTGAGCATAAACATTGACTGCATCTAAAACAGATCTTTGTAATTTTCCAAGCTCTTCATTTCTTCTTAGGTTCACATCCTCTTCAAGTTCCGTGGCTAAACGGTTGACCTCACGCTGAAGCTCTCTGAACTCCTTCTCAACATTAGCTCTCTCCGAAGCACCCATTACTGCAGCATCTTTTTGTATTTTTGCAGTTAATTCTTCTAATTCTTTAGATTTAGCTACCGCCTCTCTTTGCCTAGGTTGGAATTCTCCAGCCAGAGATTGCATTACATCTCTAAATTGAGGAGAGCTTTCTACTAAAGCTTGGAAATTCACAACACCAATTTTCTGTTCTTGCGCAGTAAGGGATAGTACAAAAAATAAGCTAGCTATTATTGAAATACAAAAGTGTTTAGTTAAAATTTTTAAAAAGTTCATATACCTTTCCATTTGTTAAAAAGACTGGCCAATTGAGAATTGAAATCTTTCAATCTCATCCTTATAAAATCTATCCGTACCCTTATAACGATTAAGAGGGTAAGCATAGCTAAATCTAAATAAGCCCATCGGTGCCATCCATTGTACAGCAATTCCAATCGATTTCTTAAGATCACCAAATGATGTTGTATATTCTACCGGATCACCCATCTTGTCAAAAAAAACAACCTCTCCAGTGCTGAACACGTTACCAATATCATAAAATAAACTCGCCCTAGCTTGTTTTGCGAATTTATCAGGCATAGGAATTATAAGCTCTAGTTGGCTTGCAACCAATACATTTCCACCATACGGTCTTCCATTCGTATCTCTCGGCCCAAGGTATGATTCCTTGAATCCTCGGGTAGACTTGGGGCCACCACTGTGAAATAGCTTAAAAGGAGGAAGTGCTGTTGTATCTCCAAGTGCTCTACCATAACCTAATTGCGCATTCCACAGTGCTGTCCATCGCCCAAATAGTGGTTGATACCTAGTAAAATTATATCTTGTAGTCCAATACTCTACCTCACTACCTGGTATTGTATATGTGGCAAAAAGTTGATGCTTTGTCCCTCTATCTGGAAATATTGTTCTATTTCTACTGTCATAAATCCAGCCAGCTAGTAACTCAATATTTCCGAATTTAGTGCCTGTAAAGCCATTTCCTGCATCATAGGCCTTACCATTGCCACTCACCCAGTCTATTGCTTGTTGAGTACTGTACCTAGATGACAGCATCTCTACTTGCTGCAGATTAGCGCCTAAACTAATAGTTTGATATTCACCCAATGGGTAGCCGTAATCAATAGTAGCTCCCCCACTTGTAGTAGATAAAGCTGAAGCAGCTGATGTAAATTGCTTATAATCTCTATAATTAAGTGATGCTGTTCTTCTTATACCATTCATTGTTGTATAATAGTCTGTATGTGAAGCAGAGACTTGCTTAGAATATTTACTAGAATTGGCATTTAGGGCAACTCGCTCACCAGTACCTAGGAAATTTGTATGAGTAATACTGCCATTAATATTGAGTTTAAAAAATTCTGAATACCCTATCCCACCACTAAATTGACCTGGCATTCGATATTTAAGATCAAAATCCACATCAATCAAATCTGGACTTCCGATTACAGGCTTATTTTCGACCTCAACTTCCTCAATAAATGGCAATCTTTGTAATCTTATTTTAGAGCGATCGATCAGAATGTTTGAAACAAAAGCCCCTTCAGTTTGACGCACTTCCCTACGAAAGACTTCATCATCAACCTCTTTGATACCATTAAAATTTATACGACGAACATAAACTCGACTCCCAGGATCAATATAGAAAGTGACGGCAACTTCCTTTGTGTCATAATCTAATTCAGGCACGGGTTCAATTTCTGCGTTAGCATAACCCTCTTCACCAAACCTAAATGACATTATTTCAGACGTATTAGTCAACGTTTGCAAATTAAACATATCACCTGATTTCGAGATAACCAATCGCTCTAAATCCTCATCAGGAAGCACATTATTTCCTACTAATTTTATATTAGAAATATTATAACGCTCGCCTTCATGGATAATTATAGTTACAAACATGTCTTTTTTATTTGGAGATATTGCTACCTGAGTTGATTCAACCCTAAAATCTGCATAACCACGATCCATATAGAACGATCGAAGTTTCTCGAGATCACCAGTAATTGCTTCTTTTGAGTATCTA
The DNA here is from genome assembly GCA_028822065.1 of Woeseiaceae bacterium. Classification (GTDB taxonomy): domain Bacteria; phylum Pseudomonadota; class Gammaproteobacteria; order Steroidobacterales; family Woeseiaceae; genus SP4260. The sequence goes on from JAPKEL010000007.1 coordinate 75,975, forward strand.
TCATCTTGTCTTATCCAAGACAACCAATTAGCCGTATCTAACTCGAACTCTTCTCTGATCTCTTCTTCATTAAAAAATTCATTGCCAATAATATTTACTTGACGAATTTTTGCTCTATCTCCTTCTTTAACATCTATGCTAATTCGAACTGTATTATTCGGGCGGTCTTCAACATCCGCCTTAATTCTTACTCCATATTTACCTCGATCATAATATTGCTCCCTCAAAAAACCTGTAACATTATCGAGAATAGAACGATCAAACGTCCGGCCACGCGACATACCCACATTTCTCAATGAGGTCATTAAATCCTCGGTTTTGATATCTTTGTTGCCTTCTATGGTGAATGCTTCTATAGAGGGTCTTTCTTTAACTTCAATGACTAAAACCGTTCCATCTCTTCGCATGGAGATATCATCGAATAATGCTTCACTATATAAAGATCTTATTGCCTCTTGGATTCTTATTTCATCTATAGTTTCACCAACATTAATTGGCAAATAATTAAAGACAGTTCCTTCTGAGATGCGCCTAAGTCCCTCAACCCTCATATCACTGACTTTAAAATCCTCAGCATGAGATTGATTTACCACAAAAATAAATGACAAAAAAATCAAGATAATTGATTTAAGTGTTAAATCATTATTAATCAATTTTATTATTCTTTTCATATATACAAATAAATTATTTAATTAAATAAATCGTTATAAAAAGCCATGCCCATTAGTAATAACAAAATCATGATACCAAATTGCTGCCCAAGTAACTGAAATCCTGCTGATAATTGACTTCCTTTGATCCATTCCAGCGTTTGATAAACAATTTGTCCGCCATCAAGCATAGGAATTGGCAACAAATTAATTACACCAAGACTGATGCTGATTAAGGCTAAAAATTTCAAAAACTGATTCAAACCCGCAACCGCTGAAATGCCTGCATACTTAGCAATACTAAAAGGACCGCTTATATTTTTCGAGGAAACATCCCCTGTTAACATTTTGGTAAACATAATAACGGTAAAACTGGTTGATGCCCACGTTTCTTTCAATGATTCTGAAAAAGCATCGATTGGTTCAAATTTATTTAAATACCAAAACTGTTCATAATTCCCATCTAAAGCAACACCCAAAATACCCTTAGGTTCATTTTCTTGTGTATGACTTAACTGGGCATCCGTCCAATAGTTAAAATCACCTCTCTTGTATTTTATTAAAACTAATTGACCGGGCTTATCTGCAATTATATTTCTTAAATCCATAAATGAGTTTACTTCTATATTATCAATAGAAAGTATACGGTCACCAACCATTAAACCGGCTTTACTTGCAGCGCCACCCGATAAAACTTTGCCAATAAGAGCAGGTGGTTGCCAGGGATAAAATCCCAGCCCTTTAAATAGAGCTCCGGGCTCAGTCAATAATGATGTATCACCTTCAATCATTAAGACTATAGACTGCGTGGATTTATTTTGTTTTTCTACTTGAAATATTATTTCTCTTTTATGAGCAACCGTCATTAATATAGATGTAATCGCGCTTTCCCAATCATCAACTACCTGGTCATCAATTTTCAAAATACGATCGCCATAATCCAATCCCGCATCGGCTGCATAAGAATTATCTACGATCTCCCCAATAACTGGCTTTATGGTCATAATTCCATTTGAAAAGATTATAAAATAAGCGAAAATAGCAAATAAAAAATTGAATGCAGGTCCCGCTAACAAAACCGCCACTCTAGAACTAATAGGTCTATGATTAAAAGCCCTTCCTTCATCTTCTGAATCAATAACATCATTACGATCATCTAGAAACTGAACATATCCCCCCAAAGGAATCATAGATAAACAATATTCTGTTTGATCTTTTCCTGCTATTTTTGAGTAGATAGGCTTACCAAAACCAACCGAAAATCTTAAAACTTTCATACCGCAATAGCGGCCAACTATATAGTGCCCAAATTCATGAATTGTAACTAATAGACCTACCGCAAATACAAAAGCTAATATGCTCACCAAAATCATAATATAAATACCATTTGACAAATGAAGTAGGACATTTAGTTTAAAAAAAGATTTACACCAAGAGCAAATAGTGGTGCAGATGAAACGATACTATCCAATCTATCTAATATGCCACCATGACCAGGAAATAAATTACCGCTATCCTTAATTCCAGCGTTTCTCTTAAACATGCTGATAGTAAGATCACCCACTACGGACAATAATCCCAAGGCAATAGCAAAAGGTACCAAAATGAAACTGTCTAAATCATAGATTTTTGATAACAAAATCGAAAAAATAGTGACTAAAAAAAGTCCCCCTATAACACCTTCCCAAGTCTTATTTGGACTAATATGTTTTGCAAGTTTTAATTGGCCAAAATTCTTTCCAGCAAAATATGCCCCGATATCCATAACCCAAATGAGGCACAAAAAAGATAGAACAAAATGTCTGCCCCAATTTACAAATATCCAATCTATCGAAAAATACCCCAAGAGTAGAATAATAAATCCAGCCAGCCATCCTATAGAATTTGCAATCTGTATAGGATAAAAAAATAAACTCAACAAAAAAAATATCCAGCAAGTAATTGAAAAACTGAAAATAATTTGAATATCCGTAATATCTAAACTTAAGAAATGAATACAAAGCATCATTGAAAATAAGCTCAATAAAAAAATTACCTTACTGGATAAACTATCTTGAATTATGAAGTTGGCCCATTCCCATCCAGCGATAATAAATATTATAACGAACACCATTCTAGTTATCTCATGAGGCATTAAATATAAAACGCTCAATAAAGCTAATAAGCCAATCACTCCTGTTTTTGCTCTTTGCATTAACATAAAATAATCCAATATCTAAACATTTTTCCCATAACGACGTTTTCTTTCCGTATAAAATTCTATGGCTATATCCAAATCACTATGATTAAAATCAGGCCATAAAGATTCACAAAAGTATAATTCCGTATATGCGATATTCCATAGCAGGAAGTTTGATATTCTTTTTTCACCGCCAGTCCTAATTAACAAATCAGGATCGGGTTTACTACCTAATTGCATTAATGAAGAGAGTTGATCTTCGTCGATATCAGAGTGATTTAATTCATTATTTTGAATTTTATCTAGTATTAGTCTTGTTGCATTAATGATATCCCATCTTCCACCATAAGCCAGAGCAACAGTTAAATTTAAACCTTGATTATCTTTTGTAAGCAATTCAGCTTTATCAATCTTATCAATTAGAGATTTTGTTAAACCTGATCTATCTCCTATAAATATAACTCTCACATTATTATCATTAAGGTCTTCTATTTCAGAGTCTAATGTCTCTACAAATAGAGTCATTAATAAATCCACTTCCTTTAAAGGACGACCCCAATTTTCAGTGCTAAATGCATACAATGTTAGATATTTTATTCCCAACATGCCTGTATAACGAACAATATCTCGAGCAGATTTAGCGCCTCTTTTATGGCCGAATTTTCTGCTCTTATTGTGACTTGTCGCCCACCTGCCATTACCATCCATAATTATTGCTATATGATTAGGTTTCATTTGCCTAGACCTTGATAATTAATCAGACAATCATTAATTCTTTTTCTTTAACTGCGATGATTTGATCTATCTCTTCAACGTGTTTATTAGTTAATCCTTGAATCTCTTCTTGCGCTTTTCTCTCTTCATCCTCCCCTATTATCTTTTCTTTAAGTAATTCTTTAATATCACCTAATGAATCTCTTCTTATATTTCTAACAGCGACTCTAGATTGCTCTCCGTCTTGCTTAATAACACGAATCATATCTTTTCTTCGCTCCTCAGTCAGAGGAGGCAGTGGGACCCTTATGACAATTCCAGCTGAAACAGGATTAAGTCCTAAATTTGAGCTCATTATTGCTTTCTCGATTGGCTTTATCATATCTTTTTCCCAAGGCGTAATCTTGAGAGTACGAGAATCCTCTATACTGACATTCGCAACTTGATTTAATGCAGTTTGATTCCCATAATAATCCACGAATATTTGATCCAGCAGGCTAGTATTAGCACGCCCGGTTCTTATTTTTGTTAGATTTTGCTGCAAGGCTATTACACTTTTTTTCATTCTGTCTGAAGCGTCTTTTTTAATCTCATTAATCATTTTATCTTCTCCATTCTATTCCTAGACACTAACTGAAGTTCCCACTGACATGTCTGTCATCGCTGTAACCAATGTATCTGGTTTTAGGAGGTTAAATATCCTTAGTGATAAATTATTATCTCTGCACATCACTATTGCTGTGGCGTCCATCACATTAAGCTTATCTAATAACACCTTATCAAAAGATATTTCTTTATATTGTTTTGCATCATTATTATTTTTTGGATCAACATCATAAATCCCATCAACCATTGTCGCTTTCAACAACACCTCTGCACCAATTTCAATAGCTCTTAGGCTTGCAGCTGAATCAGTTGTAAAAAATGGGTTACCTGTCCCTGCCGCAAGAAGAACTATTCGCTCTTTTTCTAAATGCCTTACAGCTCTTCTTCGGATATAGTCCTCGCAGACTTCATGTATTTTAATAGCAGACATTACTCTTGCGTTTACATCCATTGATTCAAGGGCATCTTGAATTGCCAGCGCATTCATTACTGTAGCTAACATTCCCATATAATCGCCAGTCACCCGATCCATTCCAGCACCGGCGAGACCTACACCTCGAAAGATATTCCCGCCTCCAACAACTACAGCAACTTCTATACCAAGATTTTTTACTTGAATTAACTCATTAGCAATACGTTTGATTACAGTTGGGTCGATTCCATAATCAAGATCGCCCATAAGGGCTTCGCCGCTTAATTTGACTAATATACGTTTGTATAGTGGAGATGATTTTTTCATTGAAAAGCCCTTCTTTTTTAGACTAAAATAACCTATTAATAAGATATTAACTTATTAATAGGTTTGAAATGAATTTAATTAAAAAAAGACTCAAAAAAATCAGTAAGTTAAGCTAGGAAGCGTCGCCTTTTATTTGTTTCATAACTTCATCAGCGAAATTTTCTTCTTTTTTCTCGATACCTTCACCAACTTCATAACGAATAAAATCAGTCACGACTGCATTAGAATTTTTCAGTAGATTTTCAATAGAGATATCAGGGTCCTTAACAAATGACTGGCCCAATAAAGTTATCTCTTTTAAGTATTTAGACATCTTTCCTTGAACCATTTTTTCTATTATCTCTGGCGGCTTACCAGAAGAAAGTGCCTGCTCATTATAAATCCTTTTTTCTCTTTCTATTAAATCACTCGGGACACCATTTACATCAATACATATTGGATTTGATGCAGCAATATGCATGGCTATGTCCTTTGCCAAATTTTCACTTCCTCCTGATAAACTAACAATTGAACCTATTCTAGAGCCGTGTGAGTAAATTCCAAGATTTACTGAGTCGCTAATTTTATTAAAACGTCGTATCGATATATTCTCTCCAACCTTACTAATCAATTCAGTGCGAGCCTCTTCCACTGTTTTACTATCTGACAAAACAAGCTCACTTAACTGCTCGATACTCTCAACATCTTTTTCTAACAATAGATTAGCAGCAGAATCAGAGAAATTGATAAAATTTTCATCTTTGGCTACAAAATCTGTCTCAGAGTTAATTTCGATTATAACGGCTTCAGAAGTATTACTTTTAATAGCAACTCTTCCATCAGCGGCAACACGAGAGGCTTTTTTCTCCGCTTTAGCTTGGCCAGAGGTTCTTAATAACTCTATAGCTGCGTCTATGTCACCGTTAACCTCCACCAATGATTTCTTGCACTCCATCATTCCAGCGCCAGTTCTATCACGAAGTTCTTTTACCATAGATGCTGTTATAGACATGTCATACACCTTAAAAAA
>JAPKEL010000059.1 GCA_028822065.1 Woeseiaceae bacterium
TTATCAATTTGTTGACGAAGCTTAGCAACTTCCATACCAGATGAAATGACCCCATCACAACCCGCCTCTAATGCTCTTCGGGCTCGCGAAAGAACCAAATCTCCAACATCACAATCAAAACCCAAATCATCGAGATCACCCCGATCTAAACTTGTCAAAGCAGTTACTGCAAGCACCTTAAGATGATCGCCCTTATTCTCAGCAGCAGCTTCCATAATTGATTGATTGCCATGCACGGTAACAAAACTAGCACCTCTATTTTTTAATCGATGTACAGCAGCGCCTACCGTTGCTGGAATATCAAAGAATTTTAAATCGACAAACACTTTTTTTTCTTTGGATAACATCCAATCCAGAAGATCAAAATAATCCCCCGTCATCATAAGCTCTAAGCCTAGCTTATAAAAATTGACGGAATCCCCTAATTCTTGAACTAGATTTTTCGCCACCTCGCAATCTGGAACATCTAGGGCAAAAATCAACCTGTCTTTGGTTGAAATATTTTTCTGTGTCACTACCGTTTCTCCCTATGTGTGATATAAATTGTATTCATAGCTATTACGACAGATATATATGCAAATATTATATCAAACGCTCGTATTCTGCGATGGCAAAACGATCTGTCATGCCTGCTATATAATCTGAAATTTTTCGTGCTCGATTCTTGTCTGTTTCTCCCTGCAAGATATTCTGAATATTTTCTGGCAAAACACTGTAATCTGACATATACCTTTCAAATAATTTTTTTACCATAGTCTCAGCCTGATCAGTCATCTCAACAACCCTAGGATGCTTGTATAGGTTACTATTTAAAAATTTCTTCAATTCTAAATGCTCAAAATTAATATTCTCACTAAATTTTGCAATCTTAAATTTTTGTAATCTAATATCTTCAATAGATTTTGGTTTTACCCTTTTAAGAACAAAATTAGTATTAGTAATTAAATCATTTACCACATTACTGATCATTTGACGCAATGTTTCATGTATCAAACGCCTCTCATTAATTTTTGGAAATTTTTCTTTTACTCTAGAGAAAGGTTGACGAAATAAACCTACCTGCATTAATTGATCTAATGTAATTAGTCCCGCTCTATATCCATCATCAATATCATGATGATTATAAGCAATCGCATCAGCGATATTTACTAGTTGCGCCTCTAATCCTGGTTGTTGTCTTTCTATGAAACGTTTCCCGATATCACCGAGATTTTGGGCGTTCTTTAATGAACAATGCTTTAATATTCCTTCACGCGTCTCGAAGGTAAGATTCAACCCATCAAATTCAGCGTATTTAGACTCTAGTTGGTCAACCACGCGCAAAGATTGTAAATTATGCTCAAATCCCCCGAAATCTTGCATACACTTATTTAATGTATCTTGACCTGCATGCCCAAAAGGAGTGTGTCCTAGATCGTGTGCAAGGGCCATCGCCTCTATTAAAACTTCATTTAATTTTAAAGATTGAGCCAGTGTTCGAGCAATTTGTGATACTTCAATAGAGTGCGTCAATCGAGTTCGATATAAGTCACCTTCATGATTAACAAATACTTGAGTTTTATACACAAGACGACGAAAGGCACTAGAATGAATTATCCTATCGCGATCTCTTTGAAATTCCCCTCGATACTTTGGTTTTGACTCTTGATAAAGTCTTCCTCGACTATCTATTTCTCGTGCGGCAAAGCAAGCCAGCAAATTATCAGACTCAGGCATTCAATCAAACCATCCTGTTGCTTATTGCACCGAGAACATTTTGTTCAGTTATATTGTCATCTATAAAAGCCTCTCCTAAAGAACGCAATAATATATAACGCAGTTTTTTTGATTGGACTTTTTTATCCATAAGCATGGCTTGATACATAGAATCTACATTCACTGAATCGATTACATGAGGCAAACCAGCTTTTTTTATTAAAGCTTCAAGTCTATTTCTTTCTATATCATCCAGCGGGCTAATTTCTGCTGCCAATATCATCCCAATAGCAATCGCTTCGCCATGCAAAATCTCACCATAACCTTTTATATTTTCAATTGCGTGGCCGAATGTATGACCAAAATTTAATATCGCTCTTTTATCGTTTTCAAACTCATCTTCGCCGACCACTTGCGCTTTAATTGAGCACGATTTAAGAATAGCTTTAATTAATGTGTCAGGGTTTCTTGTTAATAAATGCTCCATATTATTTTCAAGCCAACAAAAGAATTTATTATCTGCTATAGCACCATATTTTATTACTTCAGCTAAGCCTGAAATCAATTCTCTTTTTGACAAAGTAGTCAATGTGTCAATATCGACAAGTACTAATTTTGGTTGATGAAAGGCGCCCACTAAATTCTTTCCCTGAATATGATTAATACCAGTTTTTCCACCTACGGAAGAATCTACCTGAGATAATAATGTTGTGGGTACTTGGATATACGGAATGCCTCTCATATAAGAGGCTGCTGCAAATCCAGTAATATCGCCAACCACTCCGCCGCCAAGAGCTATAACCGTGGTATCTCTGCTGGCTTTCATTGCAACCAATTTATCAATTATTTGAAACCAAATTGTTAGTGTTTTATTTGATTCTCCATCAGGCAATATCAAGGACACTACATTCTTATTTTTTAACTGTGACACTAATGATTTCAGATATAAGGGCGCTACCATTTCATTAGTAACGACCAAACAATCCTTACCTGTAATCCATTCATCAAAAATGAAGCCATTTTTAAAAAATGAAGCTCCAATTATTATTGGATAAGTTCGTTCATCTAATTGAACATGCAGTGTTTCTTGGTTTATCACTCTATTTGCCTATTTAATTGATTTATTCATTTCACTTTAACTCAACGCATCAAAAATCTCTTGCGCAACACTTTTTATTTTTCTGCCGTCTGTGTCAATAATCAAATCTGCTATTGATCGATACAACGGATCACGAACCTCCATTAAGTTTTCTAACACTTCTTGTGAATTTTTATTTGTAAGCAGCGGTCTTTCTTTGCCTCTGCTTGTTCGTTCAACTTGTTTTGCAATACTCGCATACAGGTAAATGACAGTTCCTCTCGACCCAAGAAAAATTCGATTTTTTTCCCTTAAAATAGCGCCACCACCCGTGGCAAGAACTATACTCTGTCGTTCAGATAACTCCTCTATTATTTTCTCTTCACGTCCTCTAAACCCGTTTTCTCCCTCTTTTTCAAAAATAAATGAAATATCAACGCCCGTCCTTGATTCAATTTCTTCGTCACTATCAACAAATTCATGATGCAGCAATCTAGATAATTGACGACCGACTGCTGTTTTGCCAGCACCCATTGGACCAACAAGAAAGTAATTTCTTAATTGCTTCATAATTGTCTCTATACAGTAAGTTAGTGATAATTCTACCAACATGGTTTAGATACACAAATTTGCTTTGAATTACATAAAATTAAGAGAAAAAGGCTTATACTTTTATTTATCAGATAAATAAAAAATGAAGAGATAGACTGACAGGGAACATTCAGTTATTTTTTTAGATATTAATATGAGTTTACCCATTAAAAAATTTAATAAAAAAAATATAATCTCAGCGTTGTGCTATTGGCTTACATTGTGTGGTGGGCTCGCAGCTATATGTTCTGTTATCTTGACTGCAGGCGTATTAGCGGCATATTTATATGTAAAACCAAGTCTCCCACATGCTGAAACTATACGTGAAATACCCTTAGAAACACCTTTAAAAATTTACAGTCGTGATGGCAGGCTTATCGATGAAATAGGAGAAAGAAAACGTATTATTGTTAGTTATGATGATATGCCTAATCATGTTGTACAAGCTTTCATTGCAGCGGAAGATCGGCGCTTTTTTGATCACCCCGGTATTGATTATCAAGGTACTTTAAGGGCCGCACTAAACATTCTAATTACTGGAAAAATTAGTGGTGGTGGCAGCACTTTGACACAACAACTGGCAAGAGATTACTTTCTTAATCGAAAAAGAGTGTTTACTCGTAAGATGCTCGAAGCATTTCTGGCTTATAACATCGAGCAAGAGTTTTCAAAAAAAGAAATTATGACTCTTTTTGTAAACAAAATGTTTTTTGGTCAGCGCGCTTATGGTGTTGCTGCTGCTGCACAAGTTTTCTTTGGAAAAAGTATCAACAATATCAATATTGCTGAAGCAGCAACACTCGCCGGCGTTTTACCAGCGCCGTCAAATTATAATCCTGTTAGAAGCCCAAATTTAGCCAAAATTAGAAGAGACTATGTCCTCTCACGAATGCATCAATTGGGATTTATAGATAATGAAAATTATAAGAATTCTATTGAATATCCTGTTATTTCAAAATTACATGGTACTGCAAGTGAATTGTCTGCTCCTTATGTAGCAGAAATGGTACGTATAGCTATGGTTGAAAAATACGGAAAAAACGCAACAAGAGACGGCTATAAAGTAGTCACTACTATTGACTCTAAAATACAAAAAGCGGCCACATATTCATTAAGAAGAGGCCTATTAGAATATTCTCATCGTCAAGGCTTTCAGGGGCCAATTGATCATATTGATATTGCAAATTTAAATACCTCATTACCGTTTGAAAAATGGCCAGAAAACATTCAACTCTCAATTGAGAGATTTAATGATCTTGCTGCTCTTAGTCCCGCGTTAGTCACAGATTTAAATTTCGATAATTCTGCTAATATAATATTTGGCTCAGGCGAAAGATCTGATCTATCTTGGCGCGCCCTCAAGTGGGCAAGGCCATATGGAAGTATTGGGTCATCTAGTTTGCCAAAAAATGTAAATGACATATTAAACGTAGGTGACATCATTTATGTAATGTTAACCACTACTGGTGAATATGCTTTAGCAGAAATACCGGTAGCAAATGCAGCAGTGGTTTCTATAGATCCTTTTGATGGAGCAATATCATCACTTAGTGGTGGTTTTGATTACAATCTTAATAAGATTAATCATGTTTTAAACGAAAGACGGCAACCTGGATCTTCATTTAAACCTCTAATATATTCTGCCGCGCTTGAGCAAGGTAATACAACCTCTACAATTTTACTTGATGCCCCAGTTGTTATGAGCTCAATAGAGCTTGAAGAGGATTGGCGGCCATCAAATTACAGTGGCAGATTTTATGGCGAGCAAAGATTAAGAGAAGCTCTAGTTCGGTCAATGAATCTAGCTACCGTTAGACTGCTCCTCGAAAAAACTGGAATAAATAACGCCATAGAACACATTATACCATTTGGCTTTAGAGAAGACGCTCTTCCGACAAACGGAGGCCTCGCATTGGGCGCAGGATCAGCTTCGGCACTAGACATGGCTCAGGCTTATGCTGTATTCGCTAATGGTGGATATCGAGTTACTCCATTTATAATAGATTCAATTAGAAACGCAGAGAATGAATTAATTTATCAAGGCTCAAATCCCATTGTGTGTCCTACCTGTGAGGGAAGCACATCAACCACGAACAAAAATAAACTTGATCAAAAAAACTCAGGTTTCTCCAATAATGAAAATCAACAGATCGAAGAACAAGAACTAATTTTACAACAAATGGCAGATATTATTGATATCTATAAACCAAATGCTAGTTTCTCACCTGAATTATATGAAGATATTAACTTAGCGCCCAGAATTATTTCCGAACAAAATGCATTTCTTATGCAGGATATGTTACGTGAGGTAATAAGAAGAGGAACTGGAGTTAAGGCAAGACGAGAATTAGGAAGAAGGGATTTGTCTGGAAAAACTGGAACAACAAATGATTATCGAGACGCCTGGTTCGCAGGATTTAATAATGATATTTCAGCTGTAGTTTGGGTCGGTAATGACAACAATGAACCCTTAGGAATAGGTGAACAAGGGTCGAGAACAGCTCTACCAATATGGATTGAATTGATGAGAGCAACTCTAGAGAAGGCTCCGGAAAGCAGTATGGCGATGCCAAAAGACATGGTAACAGTCAGAATTTCAAAAACGACTGGGTGTCCTGCAAGCTCAGATGATACAGACGATGTGATGTTTGAAGTTTTTCATAAAAACAACCTGCCGAATTGTGAGGAAAATAACCAATCACAAGATATATTTAATTGAATAAGATCATGTAAATATGCAATTAAAGACGAAATCTCAAATAAAAAATATGATAGCCCAAGAAAGTGCTCGTATCATGGTGGAACAAGGAGTTGAAAAGTATCATACTGCAAAATATAAAGCAGCCGAAAACCTAAATTTTCATAACTTAGGGTGCTTGCCTCGCAACGCTGATATAGAAGTAAAATTAAAAGAATACTATCGGTTATTTGACGATCAATCACATCAATATTCAATTTTAAGATTACGTAAAATTGCATTATCTATAATGGAACTGCTTGCTATTTTTCAAACATTTCTAGTTGGCCCTGTTGCAAACGGTACAGCTTCATCATCCTCCCCGATAAATATTCACTTAACAGCTGACAATATAGAAGAATTAATGGGTCAACTTGATAAAGAAGCCATCACATATAAACTTTACGAAAGACAATTAAAAACAGGAAGCCAATCAACAAAAAGTTTCAA
>JAPKEL010000060.1 GCA_028822065.1 Woeseiaceae bacterium
CTGAGCCACGTACTTGGGGTGTGAATTTTAGAATTAATTTCGATTGATCTAAAATAAAATAGTAAGAAAAACTACAGCACGTCATTAGGCGTGCTGTTTTTTTTGCCTGTTTCAAATATGATTTATATGAGGATTATCCCGAAGGTTACAGACACTCATTAGAGTTAACCTTAAAATAAAGTAACCAACTAAACTGCTAGTAATTATCAATGAATACAAACAATGAACCTATAGCAAATCAACCGCTCGATGTCCTGATTATTGGGATGGGGTTTTCGGGTATTTGTTCTGCAATTAAATTATTAGAAAACGATATAACGAATATAGCCATATACGAAAAATCAAATGGCATTGGTGGGACTTGGCACGATAATACCTACCCTGGTGCCGCGTGTGACGTCCCGTCCCATTTGTATTGCTTTTCATTTGCGCCGAACCCTAATTGGAATCGGGTTTATGCTAAACAAGCAGAAATTAAAGAATACCTAGAGAATATTGTCTCTGATTATGATCTTATCGACTATGTGAATTTTTCTAGAAAGGTGTCTCGTATTGTTCTTAATGAGGGTACGGGTTTATGGGAAGTTGAATTCACTGACGGGAAGATTGTTTGCACACATCATGTTATTCATGGTGGAGGGGGTTTGCATAAACCTAATAAACCAAACTTTAATGGCATGGCAGAGTTTTCTGGTGCTGTTATGCATACGGCAGAATGGGATGATACGGTAGATTTTGCTGAAAAAAATGTGGCGGTCATAGGCAGTGCTGCCAGTGCCATTCAAGTCATACCAGAGATTGCTAAAAAGGCAAAAAACCTGCATGTTTTCCAACGTACTCCAAATTATATTATACCCAGAGGCGATAGACCCTATACAGATAAAGAAAAGAAACGATTTTCAAAGTACCCCTGGCTAGCTAAATTTTATCGTTGGTTCATGTATATGCGAATGGAGTTGATTACGTTTCCAATTATTAAAAAAGACTCAAAAATAGGTAAAAGAGCGGCAAAGAAAATTATCGATTATATGCGTCAATCTATTAGCGATAGTTCTTTACACAAAGTCTTAGAACCTCAATATGCATTAGGATGTAAACGAATCTTGTTATCCGATGACCTTTATAGTGCGTTTAATAAAGAGAATGTTAATCTTATTACTGACCCAATTAAATATATAGCGTCCGATAGCCTAGTTACTGATGATGATCAGATCTATAAAGCCGATGTGATTGTAATGGCCACGGGCTTCGATATAACGGGCCATCTTTACTCGATCGAGGTAATAGGCCTTAATCAGAAAACATTGGTTGAAGCTTGGTCTGAGGGGAATGAGGCCTATCGTGGTAGTTGTATTGCAGGCTTTCCTAATGCTTATCTCGTCACTGGACCTAATACTGGGGCAGGAACAATCTCTCATATACATATTATAGAGCAAGAGGTGGGTTATATTGTCGAGCTGATCAAATTAACCAGAAATCACTCTTACATTGAGGTTAAGAAAGACAAACAAGATCAATACAATGATGAGATACAGAGGAAACTCGAGAACTGCGTCTGGTCAAGTGGCTGTGATAGTTGGTATCTCAGTGATAATGGTAAAAATTATACCCTTTACCCAGAAAATGGTCGGTCCTTTGAAAAGCAGTTATCAGTTATTCAAAAAGAAGATTTTATAATTACGCTAAAAAAGAACGCCTCGTTGACGACTAATGACAATCAACGGAGTATCAATCCTTGAATTTAGCTTACGAAATTCATGGTGATCCAAATAATCCAATCATTGTTATTGTGCAGGGACTGGGTATGCCATTAACGGCAACGCCACCAGAGCTTGTCGAAAAACTGGTGAGTAAAAAATTGTGCTTATTATTGATTGATAATCGTGATATTGGTCATTCAGAGACGTTTGATCGTGCTCCACCTAATATTATCTGGCAAGCCATTAGATATCAACTTGGACTTAAGGTTAAATCCTTTTATAAACTTAATGATATGATGAATGATATCAATAATTTATTGATTAAACTTGATATTAAATCTGTACATATCATAGGGGTATCAATGGGTGGCATGATTGCCCAGTTAATGACAATTCATCACCCTGAAAAAATAAAAAGTTTAATTTCTATAATGTCCACAACTGGAAACCCCAAAATGCCAGGACCAAAATGGGAAGTAGCTAAATTTATATTGATGGGATCACGTAATAAAGACATTAATGATGTCACTTCTTTTTACCATCAATTATGGAAGTTAATTGGCAGCCCAAAATACCCAAGATCAACGAAAGAATTAAATCAATTCGTAAAAAGAATCATGGATAGAGGTATGACAGCAGGGGGCTCAGTGAGGCAGATACTGGCTATACTAAACTCAAGAAACAGATATTCTGATCTGCAATCTGTCACCGCACCCACACTGATAATTCATGGGGATCAAGATAAATTAGTCCCTGTAGAGTGCGGTATAAATACCGCGGAGTGTATAAAAGATTCTACTTTATGGCGTATTCCTGGGATGGGTCACGACTTCCCGTATGAATTAATAGATGATTTCGCTGATAAAATTTCACAACATGTACTAAAAGCTGGCAAAGGACATTAAGGCTGATGAAAGATTTTAACAAGAAGAATATCCTCATAACTGGTGCTGGTTCCGGAATTGGACGATCATTAGCCATAAAATTTGCTGAAATGGGTGCGCAGCTCATATTGACTGATAATAATCTTAATGATCTAGAGGCTAGTCATAACCAGGTCTTGTCGATCAATGCAGAGTGCTCTTATTATCATGTGGATGTATCCAATTATACTGCTATGGAAGAATTATCAACTGCAGTATTTGAGAATCATGGTGATATAGATATTTTGATCAACAACGCGGGCGTGACTTTAATGGATCGATTTGCTGATGGTAATCTGGACGATTTTCACTGGTTAATGAACATCAATTTTTGGGGTGTAATTAATGGTGTTAAAATTTTCTTACCCAGTCTCTTGCGACAGCCAGAGGCCCACATAATTAACTTATCGAGCATATTTGGCATTATGTCTATGCCTGGACAAGCTGCTTATAACTCGTCAAAATTTGCAATCAAAGGCTTTACTGAGGCACTCAAAATGGAGTTAGCAGAAACTTCGGTAAAAGTCAGTTCCGTTCATCCGGGTGGCATAAAAACACAGATTGCAAATAACGCCAGATTGGGCTCAATAACAGCAAGATCAAGAGACAAGTTAATAAAAGAGTTTAATAAGTTAACTTATACCTCCGCCGATAAAGCTGCGTTGGATATTATAAAAGGCATTCAGAAAAACAAAAGAAGGATCATGATAGGTTGGGATGCGAAGATAGTTGATGTGATAGTCAGACTCTTTCCGAGTCATTATGAAAGTCTAATGGGGCTTGAAAAGCGACATCAGAAACTGCAAAAATAACTGTTGATTTATGGCTGACTTGCTATTGCAATATAGATTAACCAGAAAAAAGGCACCACAAATATCACAAAACCAATCGCAAAAAAGACAGTGCCCCAGATTTTTTTCTTTAATTTTTTATTCATTTGATTGTATCATTTGTTATTGCAAAATAAGGTTATTCTGTCACGAGCGTGATAGCCTAAGCTATTATCAACTGTGATCTTTTAAATTATAAAAAATAAATTTTGACCAAGTAAGCCATTATGCCTAGGAATAAATTTATTAAATAGGAATTGCCGGAAATGTTACCGAAAGATGAAAATTCTCTCATTGAATTTTTCGAAAAAACAGTTACGAAGCATGGTGACAAGGCTGCCTATAATTGTTTGGGACAAACCGTTTCTTTTAATGATATAGATGTATTAAGCAGTCAATTTGCTTCGTACTTAGTTAATGAATGCAACCTAGAAAAGGGCGATCGTGTTGCGATTCAATTACCAAATTTAATTCAATATCCAATAGTTGCTTGGGGTATTATACGCGCTGGCCTAATCGTAGTTAATACCAACCCTCTTTATACAGAAAGAGAATTATTACACCAGTTTAAAGATGCTGGTGTTGTGGCATTAGTGGTACTGAGTGATTTTTTACCGTTAATTGAGAAAGTAGCACCAAAAACTGAAATCGAGCATATTATTGCAACCAACGCGATCGATATGCTGAATACTCAGCCCTTACCAGATAGTTCATGTAAAAATATTATTTCATTACATGAGGCACTATCACTCGGTAAAAAATCAACCTTGCCTAATATTGCATGTGAGCTCGATGATATCGTCGTACTACAATATACCGGTGGAACGACAGGTTTATCAAAAGGAGTGATGCTAACTCACGGTAACTTAATCGGCAGTGCCACGATCATCACGGCTTCATTTGGCTTAGATTTATCTTTTCCTGAAACTTGTATTGCGCCAATGCCGCTTTACCATATTTATGGATTTAATATAAATATTACCTCTGGGTTTAAAAATGGAATACTTTCCATATTAATTCCTAATGCACGCGATACAGATAGTTTGATAAATGTTATGAAAAACAATCGATTTACATCGTTTTATGGCGTAAATACTTTATTTGTCTCGTTATTGCAGCATCCAGAATTTAATAACATTGATTTTTCTAACACGAATAAAGTTGTCGCAGGTGGCGCTCCGCTGGTTGATGAAATTGCAATAGAATGGAAAGAACGAACCGGCTGTGAGATTTATGAGGGCTATGGTCTTTCTGAGACAACTGCTGCTGCAACCGTTAACACCTTGTCGAGTAGAGAATTAGGGACAGTCGGTCGGGCATTGGAATGCACAGAGATCAAAATAGTTGATGCAGAAGGTGAGGAAGTCAAAACCGGTGAAAGAGGGGAGCTTGTTATGCGTGGCCCTCAAGTAATGGTCGGTTATTGGCAGCAACCTGATGCTACAAAAGCTGTATTAGATCCTGATGGATGGTTAAGGACGGGTGATATTGCAATCAAACAAGCAAATGAACATATTCGTATCGTAGATCGTATTAATGACATGATCCTAATTTCAGGCTTTAATGTTTTCCCCACCGAGATTGAGAATGTGGTTTATTCATTTCCAGGTATAGTAGAGTGTGCTGTCGTCGGCAAGCCTGATGATAGGACAGGTGAGGCCGTTCAATTATTTGTTGTAACAGATGATTCAACAATCACGAAAGAAAAAATAGTTGAATATTGCCGCTCACAAATGGCAGCATACAAAGTTCCAAAATACATAGTATTTAAAGATGAATTACCAAAATCAAATGTCGGTAAAATCCTTCGTCGTGAATTACGAACATAACTTAAAAAAATGCACTCTACTGCAAAATTATGGCCTTAGATTTTGAATAAAGTAATTAAAAAATTGATAACAAACTTATTTAAAATAGCGGCGATCATGCTAACTCTGTTAATAACTGGAGTAGTATATTTGTATGTAACCTCACCGATTAACCCTGTGGTTTGGCAACCAGCATCAAACCAAGGGTTTACGGATGAATTTTTGATTAATTCAGACTTAAGTGCTGTTACTCAAATAATGAATGGTATTGGAGTAGGGCCTGAAGATGTTGTAAAGGGACCTATGGGTTTCTATTATACTGGATATAGAGACGGACGAATTGTACGCTTTGACTCAGATGGTATGTATGAGGTTTTTGTAAATACGCATGGAAAACCATTAGGTATGGAGTTTGATGCTAATGGTAATTTAATCGTTGCAGATGCAGATAAAGGCTTATTATCAATTAATGATACTGGCGAAATAACCGTTCTAACCGATAGCGTCAATGGCGTGCAGATGCTATTCGTTGATGACCTTGATATAGCTAGAGACGGGACAATTTGGTTTTCTGATGCAACCATGCTGTATTCTTATGATGATAGTATTTATAGCTTATTAGAGAATAAAGCAACTGGAAGATTACTCAGCTATTCCCCAGCTACCAAGGCAACAGTAGTGCACATAGAAAACCTGCAATTTGCCAACGGAGTTGCTTTAGGTCCAGATGATAATTACGTTTTAGTTAATGAGACAGGTGGATCAAAAATAAGAAGGCTTTGGCTAAAGGGTGCCAAAAAAAACGAGAATGATATCTTTTACGATGGTTTTCCAGGGGCACCAGATAATCTTTCCTTTAATGGTATAGATATATTTTGGGTGGCTTTTGCTGGTATCAGGATACCAGGTCTTGATGCACTTGCCGATAAACCACTCATTCGGAAATTAATTGGTGGTTTACCGAAAGAGTCATTAATCCCAAAAAATAAACACGGATTTATCGTTGGCCTCAACTTAGAAGGTGAGGTAATTCATAACTTTCAAGATGAGAATAGCCCCATCCAAACAATCACTAGTGTTAATCAATGGGGTAATACGCTTTTTATTGGCAATTTAGCCTCTGATTTCATTGC
>JAPKEL010000020.1 GCA_028822065.1 Woeseiaceae bacterium
CCCCCGTAGGGCGTATGCGGTATTAGCTCGAGTTTCCTCGAGTTGTCCCCCACTAATAGGCAGATTCCTAAGTATTACTCACCCGTCCGCCACTCGACGCCTGGAAGCAAGCTTCCATCGTTTCCGTTCGACTTGCATGTATTAGGCATGCCGCCAGCGTTCAATCTGAGCCAGGATCAAACTCTTCAGTTTTAAGCTTTGTGCTTATTACTTCAGAACATAATCCCCATTTTCAAAAATTGAACATGGTTCTTACGTTTGTTTTTGTCTAAATTAAATCCAAACGCAAGCACCCACACAAATTATCTGATTATATTGTTAAAGAACGAGCCCAATAAAATCCTTTGAGTGGTAAATACATCTTACAACTCAGAAGCTTTCTCATTGAGCAGACCGACCATGATACTGCGAACAGTATTTTTAAGCTACCTTTTTAAGCAAGCTATTAATGATTAGTCTTGGCTATAAGACATCGTCTCTCATAGCGGAATGCGATTATAGCGGTGAATGCAATCTGGTCAACAAGTATTTAATTAACTTTTCATAATTATTAATTATTTACCAACAATCAAAAACTTATTTCTTCTATATACCGCTATCTTTAGCCAAAAATATTCCAATTAATTAAATGTTTAGATCATAAATTATTTATACATCAGGAGTATATTTTATGCTGATTATCCATATTATTTTGTATTTTATCCAAACTGCGCAAATGATTTACATCAATTTAAAATTTTACTTCAAACTGACTTTGGCAAATCGTCGTTTACCCACTTGATAGATATGCGTGCTTCCAGAACTAATATTGCAATCTTTATCTATAACTCGCTCACCATCAATTCTTACAGCACCCTGTTTAATCATACGAAATGCCTCTGAGGTGCTCGTTACTAAACCGGCATTCTTAAGAATATGTGCTATTCCCATAACGCCATCTGATGCTTCCAATGCATGCTCAGGCATCTCACTAGGAACCGCTCCTTTTTGAAAACGAGCAATAAATTCATCCTTAGCGCTTTCTGCTAGATTCATATCATGGAATCTTGAAACTATTTCTATAGCTAATTCAAATTTTATATCTCTTGGGTTTTTTCCATCATTTACAGCAAGCTTAAAAGCTTCAATTTCTTTTAATGTACGAAAACTCAATAACTCAAAGTATCTCCACATTAACTTATCTGAAATTGACATCAATTTTCCAAACATTTCATTGGGTGGTTCCGTGATGCCAATGTAATTACCATAAGACTTGGACATTTTTTGAACGCCATCCAAACCTTCCAGTAATGGAACAGTAAGTGCAATTTGTGGTTCTTGTTGAAAACTTTGCTGAATATGTCGACCAACCAACAAATTAAATTTCTGATCAGTGCCGCCCATTTGAACATCAGCATTTAAACTCACAGCATCATAGCCCTGTGCTAGCGGATAAAGTAACTCATGAATAGCAATAGACTGATGTTCCGCAAATCGCTTAGCAAAATCATCCCTCTCAAGCATTCTTGCAACCGTATAACGAGAAGCTAGTTTAATTAATCCCGGCGAACCCAATTCCATCAACCAACGTGAATTAAAGTCAATAATCGTCTTTTCTGAATCAAGAATTTTGAATACTTGCTCTTTGTAAGTATTGGCATTCTCGTTAATTTCATCCCGAGTTAAAGGCGGGCGAGTAATATTCCGGCCACTTGGATCTCCAATTAAAGCTGTAAAATCTCCAATTAAGAATATAACGTTATGCCCAAAATCCTGAAACTGTTTCATTTTATTAATGACAACTGTATGGCCCAGATGCAAGTCAGGTGCGGTTGGGTCAAAACCCACATAAACATTTAGTGGTCGATCTAATTTTAGCTTAGCTTCTAATCCTCCCTCAGGAAGAATTTCTTCAGCGCCACGGGAGAGCTCAGCAAGCTGTAATTTAATATCCATCATTTGAAATAATACTTATATAATTGTTTGGTATTCATTTTAACATCCTTGAGGGTCATTATGCAGAGATTAATTCATTGGTCATAACAAATCCCGTATCTAATGATAATAATTTTGCAGAAATTTTTTCAAATTTTTATTTTGACTGTATAAAAATCCCAATGTAGAGTCGCAAGATTATATTTAATGGGAAAGCGTCCCTTGACTAAAAGAAAAAGCTCTCTCCAACAAGATTACAAAATTAAAACTGACACCAATAAGAAAAAGAATCGTCTTGGTTATTTCCTGGTAGTTTTAGCTATACTCACCTTATTTATATGGTTTGTGAATAAGAAAAGCATAGAACCGGATAGTAATTCTTCTTCTGATGAAATTCATAAGAACGCTATTAATGAAAATACAAAAGTGACTCTAGCACCTGCGGTGTTTCTCCCTGATCATCCTAATTTTCATCCTCCATACATACTTCCTGAGAAAGAATTTCAAACCATCAAATTTGTTATAAAAAAAGGAGACACTTTAGAAGTTTTATTTGATAAAGAAAAACTAGATATTGGAGATTTAGCAGAGATAACCGCCATTGAAACTTCTAAAAAATATATAAAGTTCCTTAAACCAGGAGATCTTATCAGTATTGAGCATAATGAAGGCAGAATAATTTCTTTAACGCGTCATCTTGATTTGCAAAGAACTCTATTTATTGAGGAGATAAATGGTAAGTATGAATCGTCGTTCATTGAGAGAAATATCAATATAGAAAAGCATTTTGGTTATGGAAAAATTGAGACCTCACTATTTGAAAGTGCAATCGATAATGGTTTAACTGAGAGGTTGATCATGAATCTTGCAGAAATTCTCGCTTGGGATATTGATTTCGTATTTGATATTCGAGCCAATGATGACTTTTATGTTATGTATGAAGAAATCTGGCAAGACAATAAATTTGTGACTGAAGGCAAGATCATTGCAGTTGAATTCAATAATAATGGAAGAAAAATTAAAGCTCTTCATTACACCAATAATAACGGTGAATCTAATTATTTTACCCCAGAAGGGAAAAGCATGAAAAAAGCTTTTGTTCGTGCGCCACTTGATTTCACCAGGGTAAGCTCTAACTTCAACCCAAACAGAAAACACCCTATCCTAAATACAATAAGAGCTCATCGAGGAGTTGACTATGCAGCACCCAGAGGTACTAAAATCAAAGCATCGGGAGATGGAAAGGTTATTTTTAAAGGTGTTAAAGGGGGTTATGGTAACGTTATTATCTTGCAACATGGTGAGAACATTACGACACTGTATGCACATATGTCAAAATTTGCCAAAAAAATTGAGGCTGGTCAGCGAGTCAAGCAAAATCAAATAATTGGTTTTGTCGGAAGTTCGGGTCTGGCTACTGCAGCTCACTTGCATTACGAATACAGAATCAATGGTAGTCATCAAAATCCAAGAACGGTTAAACTGCCCAAGGCCGCACCAATTAATAATATCTATAAACAAGATTTTGAAGAACAATCTTTATCAATCATGAGAGAACTCCAACAATTTAAAGAAACGCAAAATGTTTCAGCTGTACTTGATAATTGAAGAATATTCAGAAATTTAAGTCTATGTATATTGGATTAATATCCGGAACCAGTATGGATGGCATTGATGCCGTATTAATGAATATCAGCGGCAAGCACTGTAACGTCCTTGGCACGTTTGATAAGAAATATCCCAATAAACTTCGACAGCAATTATTAAAAGCATCTCAAGATTGGGAGAACACCAATATAGATCAACTTGGTCGATTGGATCATTGGGTTGGAGAGGTATTTAGAGATGCCGCACTCGACCTAATAAAAAATTGTAAAGTACGTGCGAATGACGTTATTGCGATTGGCAGTCATGGTCAAACTATCCGACATCAACCCCAAGCAGTCAAACCTTATACTATGCAAATTGGCGATCCTAATGTAATTGCTTCAGGCACCAGAATAACTACCGTAACTGATTTCAGAAGAAGGGATATTGCTGTTGGCGGGGAAGGCGCCCCTCTAACTCCAATTTTTCATCAACTTTTATTTAGTGAAGATAAAATAAATAGAGTTGTTATCAATATCGGCGGGATGACCAATCTTACAATTCTTAATAAAGATTTAAATGATATTGTCGGATTTGACAGCGGTCCCGGTAATATATTAATTGATAACTGGATTCAAGAAAATTTAAATCAGCCCATTGATATAAGTGGAAAATGGGCAGGTAAAGGGAAAGTTAACAAAGATCTTCTTAATGATCTTATCGCCGATCCGTATTTTGACCTCTCGCCACCAAAAAGCACGGGGTTTGAATACTTCAATATAAAATGGCTTAAGCAATACTTGAGCACAAACACAATCAGTCCGGAAGATATTCAGAGAACCCTCGTTTGTTTAACTGCGGAATCCATCTATAGAGCTATCACGCAAAACAATTCAGATACACAAGAAGTCATATTCTGTGGTGGTGGAATAAAAAATGACACTCTCATGTATGAAGTCAAAGCAAGACTTAAAAATATTAAAATCAGCACCACTAGTGATTACGGAATTGATGCAAATTACCTTGAAGCAGCCGCATTTGCTTATCTAGCAAAACATACTCTATCCAAAAAAGCTGGGAATATCCCTTCGGTGACGGGAGCAAATCAAGCTGAAATTTTAGGGGGTATCTATTTAGTCTAGACGGAAAACGAAGATCCGCAACCACAAGTCGTTGTGGCATTGGGGTTTCGAATTACAAACTGAGCGCCTTGAAGATCTTCTTTATAATCAATCTCCGCCCCCATGAGATACTGAACGCTCATCGGATCAACCAATAAAGTGACACCAAGATTTTCAATCTGACTGTCACCTTGTTCAATTTTTTCATCAAAAGTAAATCCATATTGAAAGCCCGAGCAACCTCCACCGGAAATAAAAACCCTTAGTTTCAATGATGTATTCTCTTCTTCTTTGATAAGCTCACAGACTTTCTTTGCCGCCGAATCCGTAAAGATAATAGGCGCCGGTATTGAATCGCTTCCAATTGTTGTGATTTCCGATTTCGTCATAACTTTATTATCTAACTAAAAGTATTATTGTTAATAATGTTTTACTATATAAAAATGTATTATCACTCATATCACAACAAAATAATATAAAGTATGCAAATAGCTTCTCTCTATCTTTGGTCGAAAGCTTTCCATCTTATATTTATGGTTACTTGGTTTGCGGGACTCTTCTATCTTCCGCGCTTATTTATTTATCATGCTGAAGCAGATGATCAATTAAGTAGAAATCGATTTCATTTAATGGAAAAAAGACTCTTTATCATAATGACTATTGGGGCTTGTTTGACCGTAATTTTTGGATTGATATTAATATACATAAACACTGGTATCGAGCGTCAAGTCTGGTTTCAAATGAAATTTATATTGATTATCGGGCTAATATTTTTTCATTTAAAATGTTGGTATTGGATTAATAAACTCTACAATGGCTTTAAAACTAAAAATACAAAAAATTTAAGGCTTTTTAATGAAATCCCGGTCTTTTTTTTGTTGTCAATAGTGATACTCGCAATTCTTAAGCCACTCTAAAGATCGCTTTCACGATCACACTTTTCTTGCCAATTGGTTGGCCACCAATTTGGTATTTTAGGTATTCCTTTATTAAAAAGAGCCGGACCTAACTCACTCAGAGCCGAAAAGTAAACCAGTCTTTTAAAGAAAATTACTTTAGCTACCGGCTTCCAAAAAGGTACCCACTTCCATCGATCAAATTCTGGTAGCACACTAATATCTAATGCAATACTTTTATCATCGCTTATCAATTTGAGCATATACCATTTTTGCTTCTGCCCAATACAAAGAGGTTTAGTATCTTGCCGAATATATTGATCCGGCAAGCGATATTTTAGCCATTCTGATGTTACCCCAAGAATCTCAACATCGGTTTGTTGTAATCCCACTTCTTCATAAAGCTCTCTGTACATTGCATCTTCTGATGTTTCGCCATTATGAATACCGCCTTGCGGAAACTGCCAGCCTCGATTGCCAACCCTACCTGCTAGTAATAACTGGCACTTAGAATTACCAATAATAATCCCAACATTCTCTCTAAAACCCTTAGAATCAATATTATCTTTAGCCATTAATTTAAAAAATGAATAATTTTTATAAATATATTATTTAATATACCAAAAAAAATTAAAAATATCGGATAGTTTAACTTTACTCCTTCTAAACAAACCGTATCCTAGATAACTTATTCTTATGACACTTTTTATATAGATGAAAAGCACACACTTAATTTTCATTGGTTTGATTGCAATCTCCTGCAGTGCAATATTAATTGGTCTTACCTCTGGCAGTGCTGATATCAGCTTAAAAGATTTATTAGCTTCTCTCTCTCAAAATAATTCACCTACTATAAACACACTGGTGATGGATCTTAGATTACCAAGAGTATTAAGCGCTTTCGCGGTTGGTGGTTTACTTTCGGTATCTGGAGTACTCATGCAAGTGCTACTGAGAAATCCACTCGCTGAACCTTATATCTTAGGTAGCTCAGGTGGAGCAGCTGTAGCCGCCTTATTAGGAATGAGCTATGGATTGAGTGCGTTCTGGATAGATGCAGCCGCCTTCTCTGGTGCGTTATGTGCTACTTTTTTAGTTTTTGGGATAGCCAGTAGTAGCGGTAACTGGGGACCTAGTCGACTCATACTGACAGGCGTAGTATTGGCCTCTGGATTCAGCGCAATAACCACTATGATACTGGCACTCAACTCTGAGCAAAGTGTTCGCGGTATGTTGTTTTGGATGATGGGTGATCTAAGCTTTGCCTATTCACCGCAATATTTACTCTGGTTATTAATCGCAATCAGCTTAATTGCGATAGCCGCAGCACGTTATCTGGATATTTTATCCAGAGGAGAATTACAAGCGAGTATCCTTGGTATTAGAGTGCATGTATTTCGTATTGCAATTTTTTCAATAACCGCTCTTGCAACAGCGTTATCAGTCACCGCTGTCGGTGTAATTGGATTCGTTGGATTAGTTGTACCTCATACCGTTAGATTGATAACTGGTAACAAACATCGTGTCGTGATTCCTGCTTCAGCTCTTTTGGGAGGTTCATTGTTGGTAATTTCTGATACCTTGGCCAGAACAATACTAGCCCCACGTCAATTGCCAGTAGGAGCATTAACCGCTCTAATTGGTGTGCCACTTTTCTTGTTTCTGATGAAAAAAAGTCCATCTAAATCATAATTTCTAGGTGCGCGTTGCGAGATACTCTTTTCCTTTCTCCATCAATTCAACAAAACCTTTTTTATCATTATTGATAACAACATCTCTAATTTGAATGGCTGAAGCGCAAAGCGCATTCAAAGGCTCAATACCATACTCATTCAATTTTTGGATCTCAAAATAAAGCTCTGGACTGTCCGATGCAACCGCTTCTGAGACAATTAATTGCGCATCAAAAGTGGTGGAAGAAAGTTTTGCTAATTTAGGAGCAGCCTCACCACTGTCAGCTAATGCTGTAAAGAAAGCTATATTCAAAGCATGCGATAAGCCTAATACATATGCAATTAATCGATCATGGTCATCAATATCCATATCTAATTGCATCACCATAGTTGCTCCAAATAACTCTTTTGCTTTCTTGGTCGCGATCTTATTTCCCGCATCAACAAAAATTAAATGCCGACCAGAGAGAAGTTCTGTATCTGGGCCAAACATGGGGTGAATTGAAGTGATCAAACAATTACTCTTGATCATCGCATTTAAACCATCTCTTAATGGTGTTTTTAATGACCCAATATCAAAAATTAAACCCTTTGGATTCATCTTTGCCAGTTCAGTCAATATTGAAGCAGAAACTTCTAAAGGAGTAGCGATCACCATCACATCATAATTAATACCCGCATCCCGCCAATCTGAAAAAGAACGCACATCATTATCTATATTCTTATCTGCAACATGAGTAATAAAGCCTTGTGAATTAAAAAAATCAACAAACCAGCGTCCCATTTTCCCAGCACCACCAATAACCAAAACCTTCCTCCCATCACCTTTTCCTTCTGCCTCCACTCTGGCCCTTTCTTGATTGGTCAGCGAATAACGAATTAAAAGCTGTAAAACTTCCTCTGCTAGTTTTGGATCAATACCAACCTTAAGGGCATTATTTTTAGCCATATTCAAGACGGCACTTTCCCTCTCATAATCACGAGTGGCGCGTCCAATCTGCTGTTTATATTTTCCTATCTCGCTGACAATGCTTTGGCGCTCTCCTATTATTTCAATTATTTTCTTATCCAGAGAAGTTAATCGATCACGTAATTCGTCAAGGTTCATAATATTTTTACCTTTAATATAATGGCTTTATGATTTATTTTTTTTATCGTTCTTGGAATGATAAAAGAATTTCTTATAAAATATAATACGCATTTATCTCATTATTTATGAGAATATAAAATAGATCTATCGAATATATAAAAGGAAAAGTAGAATGAAGACACGCGCAGCAGTAGCTTGGGAAGCAAGAAAAGCTCTAGAAATAGAACAAATTGATCTTGCAGGACCAAAAGAAGGTGAAGTTCTAGTTCGAAATATCGCAAGTGGTGTTTGCCACACTGATGCATTTACTTTATCCGGAGAAGATCCTGAGGGAATTTTTCCAGCCATCCTTGGTCATGAAGGAGGTGCTATAGTCGAAGAACTTGGCGCCAATGTCACCAGCGTTGCTGTTGGTGATCATGTCATCCCTTTGTACACTCCCGAATGTGGGAAATGTAACTTTTGTGAATCAAAAAAGACCAATCTTTGTCAGGCAATTAGAAGCACACAAGGACAAGGTCTAATGCCCGATGGAACGTCAAGATTCTCAAAGAATGGCAATACAATTTATCATTATATGGGTACCTCTACATTCAGTGAATATAGTGTTTTACCTGAAATATCACTTGCAAAAATAAACAAAAATGCGCCCCTTGAAAAAGTATGTCTTCTGGGTTGTGGTATTACAACTGGGGTGGGAGCTGTGCTAAATACTGCAAAAGTTGAACCGGGCTCAACGGTAGCTGTATTTGGTTTAGGAGGTGTAGGTTTGAGCGTTATTCAAGGAGCCACTATGGCTAAAGCATCTCGAATTATTGCAATTGATATCAATCCAGATAAATTTGAATTGGCTAAGCAAATGGGGGCAACTGATGTTGTTAATCCTAAAGAATGCTCTACCTCCATTGAAGAAGCTATCATTGATATGACCAATGGCGGTGTCGATTATTCTTTTGAGTGTATCGGTAATACCAAACTAATGAGATCTGCATTAGAGTGCTGTCATAAAGGTTGGGGTGAATCAATTATTGTGGGTGTTGCTGGTGCTGGTCAAGAAATTTCTACACGGCCATTTCAACTTGTTACAGGTCGAGTATGGCGAGGCACAGCTTTCGGAGGATGCAAAGGAAGGTCTCAACTTCCCGGTATGATAGATCAGTATATGAATGGTGAAATCAAGGTAGATGAGTTCATCACGCATACAATGCCTCTAGAGGACATTAATCGCGCCTTCGATCTAATGCACGAAGGAAAAAGTATCCGCTCAGTTATACATTTTTAAACATTTAATATAATTGAGTCCTGCATAATGAATAAAATAGTAAGCGCAAATACTTTGCCGCAAACTCTTCCAGATAATCCAATGCATCTCGCAAAATCATGGTTTGATGCTGCCTGTTCAAAAAACAATCAACCAAATCCTAATGCAATGACTTTGGTTACTGTGTCTAAGAGTAACCATCCTTCTGCGAGAATTGTTCTTTGTAAATCATTTATTGCGGATCCGGGTTACGTGGTTTTCTTCACCAATTATCAGTCAAGAAAGAGCTCTGAAATTACGCATAATTCGAATGTATCCCTAGTCTTTCATTGGGATCATCTTGGACGTCAAATACGTATTGAAGGAAAAGCAATTTTATCTTCATCTGAAGAGAGTGACGCTTACTTCAAAACAAGAAACCTAGGCAGTCAACTTAGTGCTTGGGGGAGTGATCAGAGTCGGCCCATTGAATCTAGAGAGAAACTAATCGAACAAATGAAGCAGCGTGCAGATGAGTTAACCTTAAACAATGAGATTAATGCCAAGGAGATGGCAAATCCATTTAAATTGACTCGTCCCCCGCATTGGGGCGGCATACAAATATGGGCTTCAAAAATAGAATTATGGATGGTCGGTGAAGATAGAGTGCATGATCGTGCAACTTGGTCCAGGGAGCTCCTGCTAACAGATGGCAATACTTTTACTACCGGCAAATGGTTAGGTACTAGATTGCAGCCTTGAGAGTATAGAAACATAATGAACCTTCAAACTATCGAAGAAAAAACATACTGCCCCTTTTGCAATGAATTGATCTCAATAATCATTGATCCTTCAGCGGGCAGCCAAATCTATATCGAAGACTGTGAAGTCTGCTGCCAACCAATGCAAATGAAGTGCACAATCAATATAAATAATTCAATTACTTTTGATGTGGATTGTGCAAGCTAACAATGAGTATAAATCAAATAACAATTTCGATTAAAAATATTGATATATCAATACCCAATCGAACCCTCATTAAAAATCTCACAATGTCGGTTAAATCTAACGAATTTTTGGCAATTCTCGGTCAAAATGGGTGCGGAAAATCACTCACTCTGCATACACTCGCGGGAGTGAGAGAACCTTCATCAGGTAACATCAAACTAATGAAGGAAGATATAAAAACAAAACCAAAAAGAGAAATAGCTAAAAATTTAGCGCTCTTGACACAAGACTCGGAAGACATATTTACGTCTACAGTGTTTGATAGTGTATTGATTGGTCGTCACCCTCATATTGGCGCTTTCAATAATGAATCTGCAGAAGATATCCTTATCGCTAATGATGCATTGAAACAAGTTGGGTTACTTGAGCTAAAAAATCGTGATATCACCACTTTATCAGGTGGTGAACGTCGACGTTTAAGTATTGCTCAAGTACTCACCCAACAACCAAAAATCTATTTACTGGATGAACCAACTAATCATCTCGATCCACAATACCAACTTGAAATACTAAAGCTCTTTAAAAACAAAGTTGATTCAGGTTACTCAATATTGGCAACCATGCATGATGTCAATTTAGCGGTAAGATTTGCTACTCGATGTTTGTTACTCTTCGGCGATGGAAGTTGGCTTTTGGGTGATACACTAGACATTCTCAATGAAAAAAATCTCACTAAACTTTATGGTATCAAGATGGAAAGAATTGAAACTAAGAAACAAATTTTCTTTTCTGCGGTTTGAAGGTAACAACAAACCCTCTAATCAAACATTCTTCACCCTTTCACTCTCAATATAAACATTTCCTATAAGCTGTATTCGATCTCCTTTTAAAGAACATTCTAGATTTCCACCTCTAGATGATACTTGACGTGCATACATTCTTTTTTTCCTTAAAATTTTAGACCAAAATGGCACCAATACGCAGTGTGCTGAGCCGGTTACGTAATCTTCATCGATACCCATTGAGGGCGCAAAAAAACGAGACACGAAATCAACATCATCTCCTTTTGAGCTAATAATTATACCGTTACTTGTGTATTTCTTTAAAAGATTAAAATTAGGCTGTGTATTTTTAATATCAATTTCATCAGACAGTTTCAGTAAGTAATAATCTCGCCCCTTAAATATACTGACATCTTTTAACCCTAAAGCTTCAATTACTTTAATCGACAATGTACTTTTAGTGGGTATATCGCTAGGTAAATCAAGTCGATATCTTGAATCCACGAGCTTTACCTCCAGAAAATCACGTTGAGCATAAAATTTAAACGATTGTGGTGAATAACTAAAAACTTGATCTAAAACTGCCGCTGAAGCCAGCGTGGCATGACCACATAATGGGATCTCTTTAATCGGGGTAAACCAACGAATATCCCATTCACTATGATCACTTCCTCTTGGTAAGATAAATGCAGTCTCAGGTAAATTATTATCAGCAGCAATTTTTTGCATATGATCAATACTTGGCCATTGATCTAATAAAACGACACCCGCTGGATTCCCCTCTTCAGAATTATCCGCAAAGGCATAAGCAATGAAACTTTTGTGTTCTTTATTTGACATAACCTTTTAAACGATTTTTTAATTTTGCATGCAAAACTGAATTTGCTGCCATTACAGATAGTGTATCCAAGGTGAGTTGCTCGCCATTTAGATCTGTAAATACCCCGCCAGCTTCTTTAATAATTATCGAAAGCGCGGCAATATCCAAAATATTTACATCTGATTCAATAACGGCATCAATTTTTCCTGCAGCAAGAAGATGATAATGATAAAAATCTCCATACCCTCGAATACGATCTGCTCTAGATATAATTTTACCTAAGTCTTGCCAACCATCAGATTGCGCCAATGACTTAAGATTTCCTGTAGAAATACTGGCACTAGAAATGTTATGAGATTTACTCACATTAAGACGCTCGCCATTTAGCCATGCCCCTTTATTTAATTCAGCATAAATTAGCTCATTAAACATAGTTCCATTTGAAACACCTAAAATTATCCTACCTTTATACATAAGAGCAATTTGAGTAGAAAAGAATGGATAACCACGGATAAAACTTTTAGTCCCATCAATGGGATCAACCAACCACAAGAAATCCGCTTCCTTATTTTCTTGTGGCGTTTCTTCGCCAAAAAATCCATGCTCTGGGAACTCTGACAACAGAATTTCCTTGATAGCTTGCTCGCACTCAACATCGACTTGAGTAACCGGCGTCATATCTTCTTTAATAGAAATCTCAAAACTTCCATTGAAATATTTTTTACTGATTTCAGCCGCTGCGATGGACGCGTCAACCGCAATAGATAACTCTTTTGATGTATTCTCAGGAAGTGAAAAACTCACAATATCTCTCCTATAAAAGCATTACTATGACGCTAACTAAAAAAAGAAACAAGATAGTTGACAAACTTTAATTCACACAATAAAGTTCGCTTGTATTTAGTGAATCTAGGAAGGCATTTTCTTAGATGAACGGGAATTCAGTTATTGTAGCAATTGAGCAAAATCTGAAGCTGCCCCCGCAACGGTGATCGAGATAATTTTTGACCCCTTTCATATTAATTTTGAAAGAGCCACTGCGAATTACAATGTAGTTTTAAATACATTTTTTTCGCGGGAAGGCGTCAAAAACAGGAAATTTTCCACTCGTCAGCCCGGAGACCGGCTAAATACTAAATAATGAATAATGTGGCGGGCATTATTGGGAAAACTGTGATCTTGGTACTTCACTGTAAACCCTATTTACCCTCCAAATATTCACTTAATCAAAATTTTTAAGTGTATGCGGCGGGCATATAAAAAGGGTTAACTATGTATATTTCTCGGCAATTAATTTTAGTCTTATTAGTCAGTTTTCTTAGCTCAATATCTCTCAGTGCTGAAACCAATAATATCGATACAATCGTGGTTACTGCAACACGATCAAACATTGCTATTGAAGACGCTACGCTCCCAGTAACCATTATTGGCCGCGACCAAATTGAACAGTCTTTGGCCAGAGACATCGCACAATTACTTCGGTTCGAGGCGGGACTTGATATCGGAAGAAATGGTGGGCCAGGTCAAACTACTTCATTATTTCTTCGAGGAACTGAAAGTAATCACACGCTAGTTCTCGTCGATGGTGTACGAATAAATCCTGGAACTATTGGTGGGACAGCCCTACAAAACATCAATCCAGATATTATTGAACGAATTGAAATTGTAAAGGGATCAAGGTCTGCATTGTACGGTACCGATGCCATCGGTGGGGTTATCAACATTATCACACGAAAAGTTGATTCAAGTTACATCGAGAGTGGTTTTGGTTATGGCATGTATGACACTAAGAATCATAAATTAGATATGGGTTATAACATTGGTTCAACTGAAATAGGATTATCAGTTAATTCAAATAAAACAGATGGTTATAAGATTCGTACTGACAGTGATATCAAACGTGGTTATGAAAACCTTAGTACAAATTTTCATATCGGGCAAAACTTTCAGAACAGCGATATTACTTTAAGACATTGGCGGTCGTCAGGAAAAGTAGAGTATCTTGATTTTTTTCTCACTCCTATAGATCAGGATTTTATCAATGAAAGTTCAGCCATTGAGATAAATAACAGTTTCAATAATCAAGTACAAAGTAAAGTGATCATCAGTCATGTGCAAGATGATATAAAACAAAATCAGTCAACTGCTTATGTATTCTCAAAAAGAGATATTTTTGACGGACAAATAAGTATGGTTTCTGGTAATCATAATCTTACTGGAGGCCTATATATCAGTGACGAAGAGGCATCTAGTTTTGCATGGGACTCAGGTTTCAAAAAAGATACACAATCAAATGCCATATTTATCCAAAATAATATTACTGAAGGAAATCATCGCGTCTTTATCGCGGCCCGACTAACTGATCATGAAACATTTGGCGAAGAAACTACCTGGAATGCTGAATATGGTCTTAATATAAATGATCAATGGTCTATTAATGCATCAGCAGGACATGCTTTTAGAGCTCCAGATGCAACTGATCGTTATGGTTATGGTGGGAATATCAACCTAAAACCAGAGACATCCGATGATCTACAATTCAATGCCGCGTATAGACCAAACGACAATCTTACCTATCGTATAGAATTATTTGATACACAAATTGAGAATCTTATTGAATATGATTTTGCTAAAGATAAAATGCTGAATATAGGTGAGACCAGTATGCGGGGCATACAATTAAGCTATAAATTCATCAACGAAAAATACTCAATAAGAGCTGATTACATAAGCCAAAAAGCTAAAAATGATATCAATAAAACTTTGCTTCTTCGTCGTCCGAAACAAAGTTTCACTCTAAATATAACTAGAAAATTACAAAATTTCGACTTTGGACTATCTTTACTTGCGAGTGGTGAGAGGAAAGATTTTGGAGTAACCTTGCCTGGCTATGCAATTGTTAATTTAACTGGTCAATTTAAACTTAATGAAAAATGGACAGTTAACACACAAGTTGAAAATATATTAGACAAGCATTACGAAACAGCGGCAAAATATAAAATGCAAGGTAGAAGTGCATTTTTTGATATAACTCGTCGTTGGTAGTGAAAAGAGCAGTAATTATGGGAAACAGGCTAAGTAAAATCTACACGAAAACCGGAGATGATGGAACGACCGGCTTGGGTGATGGTAGCCGAGTAGATAAAGATGATTCAAGGGTAGAAGCCTATGGCGCGGTCGACGAAGCCAATAGTGCCATAGGAATTGTTCTCACCATGCCTTCAGTGACAGATTTTATAGAAAACTGTTTAACCAATGTTCAGCATGATTTATTTGAACTCGGTGGTGAACTCTGTATTCCCGGCCATAAAGCAATCACAGAATCATTTATTACTCGATTAGAAGCAGATTTGGACTATTTGAATCAAGATTTACCACCATTAAAAGACTTTATATTACCTGGCGGTGGACCGGGAGCTGCCGCTTGTCACTTAGCAAGAACCATTGTAAGAAGAGCAGAAAGACGAACGCTCAGTCTAAAAAAAGTAGATGCAGTTCGAGAAGAGGTAATTCGCTATCTCAACCGACTTTCAGATTTACTTTTTGTTATTGCAAGAGTATTGGCGCGAAGCGAAAATGGAAAAGAAGTGTTATGGAGTCGTAAAAATTAAATGCAAATTATAATAAATAACAACTCTTGATAAGGCATTGGATAGGATCTAAGTTGATTGAATATCCTCAAAACGCTTCATTCGACTCTGCTCTAATTTTTGACATATTTCTTGACCCGCTTTTATCAAATTTGAAGTTGACCGCTCAAGTCGATCAGCGTTAATAGTATATAAATTCTGTAATTGATTGGCTCTTATTCCTGGCCATCTTACCCATAATTCGAATTTATTCTTATCTGGGTCACTTGTAGTAGTTAAGATAACTTCAGGGTCCCTTATTATTACCGATTCAATAGATACGGATGGCGCGAGTTGAGGCAAATCAGTAAAAATATTAATACCGCCACACACCTGAATTAACTCACTGATATAATGGGATCCTCCCACAGTGAATAGCGGCCTTTCATCTATTTGGAAAAAAACACGAATACTGCCCTTAGTTTCATAACCTTCTTTTAACTTCATTAAATCTTTAAGATAAGTATTAGCAATTATTTTTGCTTGTTCTTGTTTACCAAGTATCTCTCCTAAAAATTTATATGCTAAAGGAATATCCTTTAAACGATTAGATTTAACTACCTCGACTCGATAACCAAAATTCCTTAGTTCGTCAATAATTCTTGCTGGTGTACCATCTTCCCAAGCAAGAATAATATCTGGACGTAATAGAGCTATTCGCTCTAAATCTAGCATAAATGCATCTCCAATTTGCGGTAATTGCAATATCGCTTTAGGGTGATTACTGTATGCACTGACTCCAACTAACATATGCTCTGCCCTTAAATCATAAACCATCTCTCCCAGATGAGGTGACAGAGTAACAATTTTTAATGCTTCAGTTTCTTTAAAAGAAATGATTCGCGTTTCATGATCGCCATCACAAGCCATAAGAAAGAAACATAACAAGATAGAGGAATACAGATATCTCATTATTTTACCAAGCTAATATCAGCTGATTGCTCATTATCCATATATTCATATAATTTAAACCAATCAAAAGAAGAACCCGGATCTGTTTTTCTAGTGGGAGCTATATCGCTGTGTGCGACTATTTTACGTGCATCGATGATTGGGTAAAAATGCATCAAACTTTGAGCAACTTTTACAAGGCATCTATATTGTAATTCAGTGTAGTCGATATGATCCTGCCCTTCTAACTCAATACCAATAGAAAAATCATTACAATTACTTGTACCTTGATAACAGGATGAACCTGCATGCCAAGCACGTTTATTCAAAGGTACAAATTGGGACAATATCCCATTACGATCGATTAATAAATGCGAAGAAACCTTTAAATCCTTAATACTTTCGAAATAACTATGTTCTTTATGGTTCAGTCTATTTAAAAAAAAATCTTTTATATTATCGTTCACAAAATCACCGGGCGGGAGACTGATTCCGTGTATTACAATGATTTCTGGTTTAATGCCAATTGGACGATCGTCTTGATTGGGTGACGCAAAGTATGTTATTCCTGAGAACAGAAAATTATCGGGCGTAACTTCGAAAATCTTCGTTTTATTTATGCCTAATTTTTTCATTTATTTATAAATGATATAATAGATGAGTTCTATTATATATTTCTAAATAAAAAAGCTATTAAAAAATAAGGTATTAGTAATACCAGGTCTATCAAAATTTTATGAAATAAAACAATGCTGGAAATATTATGAGTAAATTAAAATTGAAAATAGGAGTGGTAATGGATCCTATAGGTTCAATCAGTCCAAAAAAAGACAGTTCTCTTGCAATGTTATTGGAAGCAAAAAAACGTCATCATGAAATCTACTATATGGAGCAAAAAGACTTACGTCTAATAAAAGGAGAAGCTAAAGCGAATGCTTCAATTATCGATGTTCATGATGATGATGCGTCTTGGTTTAATATAAAAGAAGAAGCCGCTATAAATTTAGCAGATCTCGATGTAATTTTGATGCGCAAAGATCCGCCTTTTGATATGGAATTTATTTATACTACTTATATTCTAGAAAGAGCTGAAGATCAGGGTGTGTTAGTAATCAATAAACCCAATGCGTTAAGGGATATGAACGAAAAAGTCTATACAGCTTGGTTTCCTGATTACGCACCTACCACTTTAATCACTCGATCCATGTCTGAAATAAAATCATTTTTAGAAATCCACAACAAAATTGTTATTAAACCGCTTGATGGTATGGGCGGAAAATCTATATTTGTAGTCAAGCAAAGCGATAGGAATGCCAATGTTATAATTGAAACACTCACAGACTATGGTTCACGCTTTGCTATGAGTCAGGTATATGTGCCAGAAATAAAACAAGGTGATAAACGCATCCTTTTGATTGATGGTGTTCCCGTTCCATATTCCCTTGCAAGAATACCTTCAGCAGATGATAACCGAGGTAATCTAGTAATGGGAGCTACTGGTGAAGGAAGAGAATTAACCAAACAAGACAAACTTATATGCGAAAAAATAGGTCCTGTGCTCAGGGAAAAAGGAGTGTTATTTTGCGGTATCGATGTAATTGGAGATTATCTGACTGAAATTAACTCAACCAGTCCTACTGGAATCAGAGAGTTGGATAATATTTATAATATTAATATCGCAGGATTAATGTTTGATGCAATTGAAAAAAAATTAACGCAATAAGCTTTGTATGTCATCCAATAATAATGTGATTATTGCTTTTGATTTTGGTCATCGTAGAATTGGTTGTGCGGTTGGCCAAAATATTACAAATACAGCTACTCCATTGGGTACTATAAAAAATTCTGAAGCTGGACCAGACTGGGAGAGAATAGAAACATGGATAAATGAATGGAGGCCGGCAATACTTGTCGTTGGGCTTCCAAATCATGCAGATGGATCAAAATCTCAGATCACCATTGATGTTGAAAAATTTATTTCTGAATTACGCATTTTCAAAATATCCATCGAAACTATTGATGAAAGATATACTTCCATCGAAGCCAAAGAGATACTTAAAAATGAACGTCAATTGGGTTTGCGAAAAAGAATACAAAAAGAAATGATTGATGCAACTGCTGCCACCCTCATTGCAAAAAGATGGTTGAATAAAAAGAGTTAAATTTACACCACAAACCAAGTAGAATAGTTACATATATTAGTAACCAGGCAAGTTAATGCTCTCTGATTCGATAAATGAATCTTCGAAACAACTCACAAAAGACGGCAAACTTCGTCATTTAGTCAGCCTTGAGAATCTAGACAAAAATATTCTTATGAGACTTCTTTTTGAAGCTCAAGAATATACACAATTCAAAAAATTACCCGATAGAATCATTAATCACAATCAAGAACATACCATCGCAAATTTATTTTTTGAGCCGAGTACGAGAACGCGTGCCTCATTCGAAATCGCTGCAAATCGCTTAGGATTTAATGTCATCAATTTTGATATCGAAAACTCTTCTGGGAAAAAAGGGGAAACAATTCTAGATACAGTAATGACCCTTAAATCTATGGGTGTTGACACGCTGGTAATAAGGCATAAAGAAGCTGGGATTCACGCTCAACTGGTTCAAGACATTGGTGATGAATGCATTATTATTAATGCTGGAGAAGGACATATATCACATCCAACTCAAGGATTACTTGATCTTCTTACCATACAACAAGAAAAAGAGGCTTTTGAAGATCTTACAGTAACCATTGTGGGCGATATTGCACACTCAAGAGTCGCGCGCTCTGCTGCACAAGGGCTGACTACTATGGGCGTGAAAGAGTTGAGATTGGTCTCACCGAAAGAATTTATGCCCAGTAAAAAACTGACCTCGATATCTAAACATTTCACTAATCTTGATGAGGGCCTTAAAAATGCAGATGTAGTGATGGCTTTGCGTATTCAACATGAAAGAATGGAGGATACGAATAATATTAATCTAGATAATTATATAAAAAATTACAGAATTACTCATAAAGCTATGAGAATAGCAAAGCCGGATGCGATTATAATGCATCCGGGTCCAATGAATCGAAATATTGAAATTGAATCATCATTAGCTGATGGAGAGCAATCAGTAATTTTGAGGCAAGTTGCAAATGGGGTTGCGGTGCGAATGGCGCTATTGAATCAATTGACAAAAAATCATGAGGCACAATGAGCGTAAGTAATAAATCACATCGTGGTACAATCTTTATCGAAGACGCAAGGATTGAATCCATGGAAATTCATGCAGAAGATCAATTTATTATTCGTCTTTATTCGCCCAAATGTGCAAAAAAAGCTCTCCCAGGAAGCTTTGCTCATATTCAATGTGATAATGAAATACTCATGCGGCGACCTTTATCTATTATGAGAGTAAACGCGGAAGATGGGTGGATTGAGATTTTATTTAAAATCGTTGGTGATGGTTTGAAAGCACTAAGTAAAAAAAAAATAGGCGATATACTTAGCTCAATCGGTCCAATAGGCAATGGTTTTTTACCTAATGAAAAAAGACCAAAAACTTTATTGATTGGCGGAGGCGTGGGAATACCACCAGTAATTTTTTTGGCAGAAATACTAAAAAATGACCGACAATGGGACCCTCTTGTCATCATGGGATCCGAGATTCCTTTTCCTTTTAATATCACAAAAAGAGCGCAATCTATTTCATGGTTAGAAAAAGACATAAACGGAACAATGCCCCTTCTGGAAGCATGGCAATTACCAGTAATTCTCTGCAGTCTGAGTGATATCAACGGCTCGTTTCGAGGATATGTTACTGGAATCGCAGATCGTTATCTTGGTACTCTTGATCAATCTGAATTAGATAGAACTGAAATTTTCTCGTGTGGTCCAATGCCAATGCTAGAAGCTGTAGCGAATTTAGCAAAGAAATATAATATTCCTTGTCAGGTTTCTTTAGAAGAATACATGGCTTGCGCTGTTGGTGGTTGCGCGGGATGTACCGTACCAATAAAAACCAAACAAGGAATAGCAATGAAACGAGTTTGTGTCGACGGCCCAGTTTTTGAGGCAGCGAATGTTTTTTAACTGTTATATAAAAAATATATACTTTTAAAAACTAGATAAAAAAACTTCCATCTTCATAAAAATATTATGCTTAACATCAAAAAAAATCTATCGACACTCAATAAAAATATGGTGAATGCTGCCAATGAATGTGACAGGGATGCCAAATCAATCTCCTTACTCGCGGTAAGCAAAAAACATCCTATTGAATTAATAAAAGAAGCACATGCGCATGGACAAAATCATTTTGGAGAAAACTTTGTACAAGAAGGTGTTGATAAGATTCGTACGATTAAATCGGATAAACTATGCTGGCATTTTATAGGTCATATTCAAAGCAATAAGACTCGAGTAATAGCCGAGCATTTTGACTGGGTTCATACCGTTGACCGCATAAAAATTGCTGAAAGGCTGAGTAGACAAAGGCCAATAAAAGCAACTTCCTTAAATGTATGCGTCCAAGTCAATATAGATAATGAAATAGCTAAATCAGGTGTACATATGAGCGATTTAGTAAAACTATGCCAAGCAATTGATGAATTACCAAATTTAACATTAAGAGGTTTAATGTGTATCCCAGCAACCAGAGATAAATATAAAGAACAACGAAAACCATTTGCTGAACTTTATCAACAAAAAAAATTACTCAATGAACATAATCTCAAACTAGATACTTTATCAATGGGTATGACCAATGATTTTCAAGCCGCCATTAAAGAAGGTGCAACAATTATTCGTATAGGAACTGCACTTTTTGGTTCACGATGATATATATTAGCGTCTGAAGGAGGATAAAGATGATTAATAATAAAATTGCATTCATTGGTGGTGGAAATATGGCAAAAGCGATTGCTGGCGGCCTACTGAGAGGCGGAATGCACGCTACAAATATTTTTATATCCACACCAAAAGAAAAGCAATGCGAAGCATTAAGAGAAGAATTTTATGGTGCATATGTATCGACCGATAATAAAAAAATTAGCGATGCTGCCGAAATCATCCTGTTTGCAGTAAAACCTCAAATACTCAAATCTGTTTGCAAGGAACTGAAAGACAACATACAAAAATCCAAACCACTAATTATATCTATAGCAGCAGGTCCTAATATTGAAGATATAGATGCCTGGCTTGGCGGAAATATGACAATTGTTAGAGTTATGCCCAATCAACCAGCGGTGATTGATCAAGGAATCTCAGCGTTATATGCAAACGATCGAACTCAACCTAAGAACCGTCTCTTGGCGGAAAAGATAATGTCAACTGTTGGTAAAGCCATCTGGCTAGAAGAAGAAAGTCAGATGGATGCTGTAACAGCCATATCCGGAACTGGCCCAGCCTATTTTTATTTATTGATTGATATAATGATTGATGCAGCAATAAAAAATGGGATGAGTGCAGAGATTGCGAGAGACCTCGCGGTAGAGACTGCCAGAGGCGCCTCAGCTCTTTCTGCTTCTTCGGAAGAAACGATGGCATCTATGATTGAAAGAGTTCGCTCACCCGGTGGAACTACCATGGCAGCATTTGAATATCTAGATTCTAAGGAAGCACGAAAGATTTTTACCGAAGCCATCGATGTGGCTAGAGAACGAGCCCAAGAATTAGCTAACGAAGCGAAACAATAAAATTCTATGACGTCAGCCCTATATTTTGTTTTTAAAACACTTGGGGAGCTTACTCTCTTTGTTTTTATTTTAAGATTTTGGTTGCCTTTATTTCGTGCAGATTTTCGTAACCCGATCTCACAAAGCATACTTAAATTTACCTCGCCTTTCATTAATCCAACACGAAAATTTCTACCCTCAATAGGGCAATTGGATACAGCCTCTATTTTAGTAACTTTTATCCTTCAATATTTACTTATCTTAATTTTGTCCCTAATTTCAGACCAAGAAATTAGCAGTACAACGATGTTTATTGGCGCGTTTCTTGAACTT
This sequence comes from Woeseiaceae bacterium, assembly GCA_028822065.1. GTDB lineage: Bacteria > Pseudomonadota > Gammaproteobacteria > Steroidobacterales > Woeseiaceae > SP4260. The sequence goes on from JAPKEL010000020.1 coordinate 22,581, forward strand.
TGTTTAACCAGTGCTGACCTATTCTTCTTCGCCATAATTATCCATATTGTTTTCAGCTGGATTGCACCGTCATCATATACACCGTTAAAAAATTTAGTTGAAAATATTGCTGAACCCTTATTAAAGCCATATAGAAATTTTTTTCGCCCAATAAGTGGTATAGATTTGTCTCCAATTTTTGCAATTATCGCTATCCAAGCTGTTATTATTTTTATAAGAAATATCGCACCATTTCAGCTTTAAATTTAGATTAACTATAAAATATTATGTGGACTCTTAATCATTTATCTAAAAAATTACTCGCTGGCTTAATACTATTAATTTTATGTGCTTGCGGAGCTGAGCAGCAAAAAATACCACAGGCACAAATTGCTAAACAAAATGCTTTTCAAATCGGTAAACATACGGTTTATCTAAGCACAAACAAAACCAACGATCTCTCTGAAGCTATGGCTATTAAATATAACTTAGATAGAAAACAGAGTTTATCTATGCTGAATGTATCCATATTAAGAGACTCTGATAATAAATCCGTTACTGCAAAAATTGACATTGATATTAAGAACCTCCTGGGACAAAACAAAAAAATAACTGCGTTAACATTTATTGAAAATTCATATATTTCCTATGCCTTTATCTCTTCGGTCTCTAATCAAGAAACACTCCTTTATAAACTAAAAGTGTCTCCAGAGAATAAATACATGAAAAATATTCAGTACAGGGAAAAGTTCTATATCGATTAAATACCAATAAAATCTAAAAATAGTAAATATTTAGATAATTTTATTTGCATAAAAATTTGGATATTCTATGATGGTATAGTTCTAATTCTTCTTAAATAAAAAAATATACATCGGTATCAAAAAAGGTTGCTGTTAAACATGACTGGAAAAACTAATTCAAAAAAAACGGCGACAAAATCTGAGATATACAGTCAAATTGCAAATGATACCGGCTTAACAAAAAAGGATATTTCCGCCGTCTTTGATTCATTAACTGTCATTATCAAAAAAAACCTAAGCGGTCGTAAAGCGCCAGGTATGTTTACAATTCCTGGACTCATCAAAATTAAAGTAATGCAGCGAGCTGCCACTAAAGCCAGAAATGGTACTAATCCTTTTAATGGTAAAGCTATGACTATTAAAGCCAAACCAGTCACGAAAGTCGTAAAAGTAGCTGCTCTTAAACGACTTAAAGATATGATTTAATCTATATTGGGTGCTTAACTTTTGATTCAATAAAAGATTCAATCTCCATTCTTAATTTAATTAAACATCCATGAAAAAAATGAGTTGCTTTATCCAAAACAACAACAGTGGGTGATATTTTTAATGGCTTAAGCCATTGCTTAACAGTCTTAATCTGAATTAGTTCATCTTGCGCTCCATGCACAATTAACCATGGACATCCCGGTTCATTTATAGCAAGCACATTTAAATTCGATAAAGATGGCGCAATACTTATTAAAGCAATTGGCTTATTGATGACTGCCGCTTGTATTGCAACTCCACCGCCAAATGAAAATCCACCTAACCAAACTGGCAAATCTGGATAATGATGCTGAACATATTTTATAACACAAAGCGCATCATCCACCTCACCTCTTCCATCGTCAAAAGATCCTTCACTATGCCCTACCCCTCTAAAGTTAAACCTAAGAACCATCAAATTCTTATTTAAACAAGCTCTTGAAATAGTATGCACCACTTTATTCTGCATCGTCCCGCCAAATAATGGGTGCGGATGACAAATAATAATGACACCCTGAACATTAATGTTGTCACTTTTCTCTGTGACAGCTTCAATATCACCAGAGGGTCCATTAATAAAAAAATTTACGCTTGAATAAGTTTTACCCATACTTAAGCCCTCAATACAGAAATATTTGTGTTTCACTTTAATCGAGATATTATATTACCTAGAAGGAGGAAATATTTTATATATAAATCTATCAGCATGAATGTACTAAATTTTAATCAAATTGATTCGTTAACATATATTTATATTTTAATTGCCTCTCTAATTATTACTCTTAGTCTTTTAATTAGATCTTACCAGAGATCTAAACGAAAGAATCGTGAGCTTGGGAAGATCAATCGCAGCCATCGTATACTTAAAAATCAAGTAACTAAGCTCTCTGCAAATATCAAAATGAACGCTGTACATAATAAAAAGATAAAATCATCAAATGAATATGATCAACAAAATCATACTTCAGATAATTCACAAATAAAATCATTGAAAAATGAGTTAAGGCAATGGAAGCGAAGGGTACCACCTTTGATTGATCGTTATAAAACATTGTCATTAAAGAATAAAAAATTAAACAATGAGTTAGTAGAAGCAAAACGTGTTATTGCGCTCAGTGAGGTCATGAATTCACCAGATAAAACAAAAACGGTGATTAACTTAAATAACTATCGATCGCGAGAGAACCTTCAAGAAATTCGAGGTATAGGCCCATCCATCGAGAAAACATTAAATCATTTTGATATTTTTCGTTTCAATCAAATTGTAGCTATCAGTGATTATGAAATTGAGGCAATTGCCAGAAAAATTAAGGGATTTAAAAGTCAAATATACCGCGAAGATTGGATTGGACAAGCAGAAATAATGGTTAGAAATAAAACCTCAGAAACAGAGCGATCAGATTAACAAAAGATAACTTTAATCTACTTCAATAAGATCAACCAATTCGACATTAAATATCAACGTCGAATGAGGTGGAATTCCACCAAGCGATCTTTCTCCATACCCCAACTCCGGAGAAATAATTAATTCCTTAATTTCTCCTACAGCCATATTCATCACACCCAGTTCCCAGCCTTTTATTAAGGAGTCTACCCCAAGTCTAAATTCAAACGGTTTATCTCGATCTAGTGAACTATCGAATTTATGGCCTTGGTTATTGATGGCATTCTCATCAAAAATCCATCCGGTATAATGTACAATTAATGTATCTCCATGACTCGCTGTTTTACCAGCCCCCTCAACGAGCATGCTTGTTATCAAACCAGATGCTTCATGATTATAATTTGATTCTTGCCTAACAATATCAGCAGGTTGATCAGGTGAGCAAGCAATAAGAAATCCTATTAAAAACAGCGCTTTAATATTATAAAAGACTGCTTTCATTTGGTTAAATATCATTTTACTTTATTCACCATTTTTAGCGTCAAAAGTCAGAGAAGCTGAATTAATGCAATACCTGAGCCCAGTCGGCTGAGGACCATCTTCAAATACATGGCCTAAATGCGATTCACATTCATTACAAATAACTTCCAATCCTGAATAAGTACCATCAGCTCTTTTATGATTTTCGTCTTTTACTGTTTTGACGCGGTCACCGGCCAACACCAGAGAAAAACTTGGCCAGCCGGTACCAGAATCGAATTTATGCTTTGAGGAAAAAAGTTCATTTTCACAACAAATACATAGATACTTCCCATCCCTACTCTCCTTAAGATGCTCTCCTGTAAATGGTCTTTCAGTACCTTTATTTTGCGTAACAAAATACTGCTCGACAGTGAGCTCTTCTTTGAGTTTATTATTCTTATCTGTCATAGCTTGAATCTCAATTTTTATCTCTGATTGACCGCATTTTAATACAATCGATATTAATCAGTTTTCTTTTTAGTAGTTTTCTTTTTAGTAGTTTTCTTTTTAGTAGTTTTCTTT
>JAPKEL010000061.1 GCA_028822065.1 Woeseiaceae bacterium
AAGGAGAAGTATTGATTGGAGTTGATGTCTCACCTCCACCTCCACCACCACAAGCGGTTAAAATTGAAATAATAAAAAGAAGATAAACGTATTTCATTAACAATAAACTTACGCTTATAAATAAATAAAAACAAATCAAAGGATAAGCTTTAAGTCCAACCAATCTACTAAACAGCTAAATCTGTCTAGAAATATCCGACTGCTAGATATATACCCGTAGTATCCGGTATGGCACACTGCGTACCCTAGCTAGAAGATAGGTTTTCATCTGTGCTATGCTGAGTTCGTCAGGAAAAAAGTAGGTGTTAATACGTGGCTTGGATAGAGTAATAACAGCTTAAAAAAGACACTACTAATAACTCCTGTGTAACTCCTGTATAAAATAGTTTAAAATAAAAGTATATAAAACAAAAGGTTATATCGATCACGTTTAATGAGTTTCGTTAAAAATAAATGATATGATCAATTTAACTTGATGCGTAATTAAAGAGTTTCAGTATGAAGGCAACTAAATACGTAAAAATTGACGGAAAATTTCCAATGCATCGTGGTAGCTATTTGGAATCACCATCAATTGCCTATGAAACATGGGGAATTAATGATAATGGCAATAACGCTATACTCATATTTACTGGACTATCACCATCAGCACATGCCTCTTCTTCTCCTGAAGACTCAAAAAGTGGTTGGTGGGAGGATATGATTGGTTCGGGTTTACCGCTAGATACTGATCGTTATTTTATTATCTGCGTAAATTCTCTAGGGAGTTGTTTTGGATCAACTGGACCCGCTTCAATTAACCCAGCTACAGGTGAACGATATAAACTCAATTTTCCTGTCTTGTCATTAGAAGATGTTGCCAGAGGTGGTTACGAAGTTATTAAATCTCTTGGATTAAAGAAATTACATACTACTATTGGCTGTTCCCTGGGTGGCATGAGCGCACTTTCTTTTTGTGTGCAATTTCCAGAAATTAGCGAACGTTTAATTTCAATATCATCCTCTGCAAGAGCATTGCCATTTTCGATTGCCATTCGATCCTTACAAAGAGAAATGATTCGGAGAGATCCAAAATGGTCTAATGGTGATTATGATTCAAATGATCCACCTATTGAAGGTCCTCGTTTGGCGAGAAAACTTGGCATGATCACTTACCGGTCAGCAGAAGAATGGGAAATGCGTTTTGCGAGAGAGAGAAATACGCTTGAGCATAAAGAGGGCGATCAATTTTATGGTGATTTTGCTGTTGAGTCCTACCTTCAAAGCCAAGCAGAGCGATTTACCGGTCAATTTGATGCAAATTGCTATCTTTACTTATCTCGTGCTTCTGATTTATTTGATTTTAATGAAAATGGTGGCTCATTAGCGAAAGCTTGTGCCAAATTAAAATTAAAATCCTCTCTAGTAATTGGAGTTAAAAGTGATTTCTTGTTTCCTATTCATCAGCAAGAGGAATTGGCATCGCATATAGCGAAGGTAGTTAAAGATTCTCATTTTGTGCCTCTTGATTGCATCAAAGGGCACGATTCTTTCTTAGTTGAAATGGATGCTTTTCGACCTGTTATGAGTGACTTTTTAAACGAGCAGTGAAAATTTAAAGACTGTTTTTTTCTATTACAGTAGCTGTAATTCGACCTTTGGCCAGCATGATCTCAAGTTTGCTTTTTATCTTTACGCTATTGGGATTTGTAATGATTTTTTTTGTACTAGCTTCACTAACTATTGCATAACCTCTATCTAAAGTGCCGAGCGGGCTGACACTATGCAATGATTGAGAGACTAACTGAAGTCGATTTTGATTACTTCTGATGAGTTCTTTACCTTTAGAGTGGATAAGCTGTTTTATTCCCTCCAAACGCACAATCTGTTTTTGGAGTAAGTGGGACGGTGAAGTTTGGACGCATCTTGAAGATAATTGATCTACTCGACGTCCACATATATTAAGGTAATATTGAATACTGCTTCTTAATGATCTTTGAAGATTAATGGATTTTTCGATTTGTCGTTTGACAATTACCTGTGGGCTACTCTGAGTGAGTCTTTTATTGATCCAATCAAGTGTTTGATGTTGATTGTTGATAGCTCTAATAATAAGAGTATTAAATTTATCCGACATGTTATCTAGTGAATTTAACCATTCTTGTTGATTGGGGGCAGCTTCTTCAGCCGCAGCTGAAGGGGTGGGTGCCCGATGATCCGCTACAAAATCAGCAATAGTTACATCTGTTTCATGACCAACTGCACTTATAATTGGGATGTTACTTTGATAAATAGCTCTGGCCACTATTTCTTCATTAAATGCCCATAAATCTTCAAGAGAGCCACCACCTCGGGTGAGTATCAAAAGATCACAATCTGCGCGTTTATTGGCTTTTTCAAGTGCATTTTTAATTTCAGGGGCCGCCGTTTCTCCTTGCACCGATACGGGATAAATGACTATTGGTATGATTGGAAATCTTCTTTTTAAGATACTCAACGCATCTCTAATTGCGGCTCCACTTGGAGAGGTAATAATACCAATCCGGGTAGGTAATTTTGGGAGTTGCTTCTTTCTTTCTTCAGCAAAAAAACCTTCAGCACTTAGTTTTGCTTTAAGTTTTTCATATTTTCTTTTTAGATCGCCTTCTCCTGCGGTTTCCATTTTTTCGATAATAAATTGATATTCTCCCCGTGCCTCATACAAGCTGATTCGCCCCAAAGCAAGCATTTTAGTGCCATTTGTAATATGTAGAGTAATTTGTTGCTGACGTTGCTTGAACCAAGCGCAGCGAATTTGAGCAACTTCATCTTTGAGGCTAAAATACATATGTCCCGAAGCTGGTCGAGCAAGATTGGATATTTCACCTTCAATCCATAGTTTTGGGATACCGCCTTCAAGGAGAGATTTTGCTTTTCGATTTAACTCTGAAACAGAAATTATTTTTGGCGGTGCTGTTTGCTTTAATAAATCATCCATGATCTCAGTATAACTAAGACAAAAGAAATAGGATCAGAAAAATTAATTAATTCTTTTAATTCTTCTGTTTACCAGAAAAAAACAAAAGCGTAGAATTGCATCGTTACAGAAATCGAAAATGTAACGGATGGTCTTATGAGAATACCTAAAGAGGCGCTAACATTTGATGACGTCCTTATTCGGCCTGCATATTCTGACGTATTGCCTAGTGACGTCGACTTAATTACCAAACTTACCACCGAAATAGATTTAAACATTCCTTTGTTATCTGCCGCCATGGATACGGTAACAGAATCTCGTTTAGCCATAGCACTGGCTCAGGAAGGTGGCATGGGAATCATTCATAAAAATCTATCGATAGAAGAACAAGCGAAAGAAGTTCAAAAAGTTAAGAAATTTGAAAGTGGTATTGTCAGAGACCCGATCACAGTAAATTCAAGCACCACCATTCGAGAGGTCATTGAATTGACTCGGTTGAATGGTATTTCTGGGGTACCAGTGGTTGATAACGATAAAACTGTTGGTATTGTTACACATCGTGATTGGCGTTATCAGACAGACATAAATGCACCCGTTTCAGTGGTAATGACACCAAAAGAGAAATTAATAACCGTCAAAGAAGGCGCTTCTGAAGAAGAGGTAATATCATTATTTCATCAGCATCGTATTGAAAAGGTCTTAGTCGTAGGAAAAGATTATAATTTATGTGGTTTAATTACAGCAAAAGATTTCCAGAAGGCCACGGATTATCCAAATGCGTGTAAAGATCAAGAAGGCGCCTTAAGAGTCGGCGCTGCGGTTGGAACTGGCGCTGATACCGATGAGCGATTAAATGAATTAGTAAAAGCTGGCGTTGATGTAATTGTGGTTGATACATCTCATGGCTTTTCACAAGGCGTATTGGATCGAGTAAGTTTGATACGCGCCCAATATCCAGATTTACAAATCATAGGCGGCAATATCGTAACAGTTGACGCTGCTCATGCACTTGTAAAGGCTGGAGTTAATGGTGTTAAAGTCGGGATTGGACCAGGTTCAATTTGCACCACACGGATTATCGCGGGAGTAGGAATGCCGCAAGTAAGGGCTGTAGCGGATATAAGTGAAGGTCTTAAGAAATCCGGTATTCCACTGATTGCAGATGGCGGCATACGGTATTCTGGCGATATTGCTAAAGCGATCGCTGCAGGCGCTCATACAGTGATGCTAGGAAGTTTATTTGCTGGTACTGAAGAATCACCTGGTGCGGTTGAATTATTTCAAGGTCGATCGTATAAATCTTTTCGTGGTATGGGTTCAGTAGGTGCAATGAGCCAATCACATGGCTCTTCGGATCGATACTTTCAAGATGCCGCTGACGGCCATGACAAATTAGTTCCTGAAGGCATTGAAGGACGCGTTGCCTACAAAGGCTCAGTATTGGCTATTATCCATCAAATGGTTGGTGGTCTAAGGGCTGCAATGGGCTATACAGGGAGTCATAACATTGATGAAATGAGAACTAAACCAGAATTTGTCAAGATTACCACAGCTGGAATGCGTGAGAGTCATGTCCATGATGTAGCGATCACAAAAGAAGCACCAAATTACCGCAGCACGACTTAAAAATCTAACACTAAACTTATCTCGGATAATCAATGGATATTCATATAAATCAAATATTAATTATTGATTTTGGTAGCCAGTACACTCAATTAATAGCCAGAAGAGTACGTGAAAGTGGCGTGTATTGTGAGATATATCCTTGGGATGCAGATGAGCAAGCTATTCGTGATTTTAATCCGACCGGCATAATCCTTTCAGGTGGCCCCGAATCTGTGAATCTGACGGATCCGCCGAAAGCACCAGAAATTGTATTTCAATTGTCAGTTCCTTTGTTAGGAATATGTTATGGCATGCAAACGATGGCAGCACAACTTGGTGGAACTGTAGAAGCTTCTGATGAGCGTGAATTTGGCTATGCAGAAATCAATACAGTTGATTCCATTTTATTGAAAGATCTGAGTGATGATGCATCTAATCATTTGCTTAAAGTATGGATGAGTCATGGGGATCGAATCGAATCCATACCTTCTGGTTTTAAAGCGGTGGCAAGTAGCCAAAATTCGCCTTATGCTGCCATGGAAGATGTATCGCGTCAGTATTTTGGTTTGCAATTTCACCCTGAAGTAACACACACCCTTCAGGGTAAAAAAATAATTGATCGCTTTGTGCATGAAATATGCGGCTGTTTGCATGAATGGACACCAGCCAATATAGCAACTGAAGCGGTAAAAAAAGTTCAAGCAGAAGTTGGTGATGGCAGAGTGTTGCTGGGGCTTTCTGGTGGGGTTGATTCGTCAGTAGTGGCCGCTATCTTAAATAAAGCAATTGGCGATCAACTGGTATGCGTATTCGTTGATCATGGGTTATTGCGACATCAAGAGGGCGATCAGGTTATGCAGGCCTTTGCCGAAAATCTAGGTGTAAAAGTGATTCGGGTGAATGTTGCCGATCGTTTTTTTGCTGCCCTTAAAGGGGTGTCTGATCCAGAGGAAAAAAGAAAGGTAATTGGACGATTGTTTATTGAAGTTTTTGATGAAGAAGCAAATAAACTCGATGGTATTGCCTGGCTTGCACAAGGCACTATTTATCCCGATGTTATTGAATCCGCAGGGTCATCTACGGGAAAAGCGCATGTTATTAAATCGCACCATAATGTTGGTGGGCTGCCCGCTAATATGCGTATGAAACTCATTGAGCCATTAAGAGAATTATTTAAAGATGAAGTACGTAAGATTGGGATGGAGCTCGGTCTTCCCAAATTGATGGTATACAGGCATCCATTTCCAGGCCCTGGTTTAGGGGTAAGGATTTTGGGTGAGGTTAAGCCTGAGTTTGCTCAATTACTTCAATTAGCTGATGATATATTTATTAAAGAACTCGTTAACCACGATCTTTATAACAAGACAAGCCAGGCATTTGCTGTGTTCTTACCAATTAAGTCGGTTGGTGTGATGGGTGATGGACGACGATACGATTATGTTATCGCGTTACGTGCCGTTGAAACTATTGATTTTATGACGGCTCGTTGGGCAAGATTGCCTTATGAATTTTTGGAGATGGTTTCGTTGAGGATTATCAATGAGATTGAGGGTATCTCGAGAGTAACTTATGATATATCAGGTAAACCACCAGCTACTATTGAGTGGGAGTAAAAAGTCGTTATAAATCAATAACTTA
>JAPKEL010000062.1 GCA_028822065.1 Woeseiaceae bacterium
TCACCGCCGGTTGCTCTGTCGGCCTATTTTTTGAAAGGGGTGGTTCCGGAATGGGATTTAACAGATATTTATAAAGGTATGATGCAATTTATGATGATTCAAGTTGTTGGATTGGCAGTAATTATTATCTTTCCAAAGATCGTTTTATGGTTCCCAACTTATTTATATGGGAATTAAATCAAGGATAAGAAAATGACTGATATGAGCTTATTCTCCGACTAAGCTGTACTGATCCCGAATGTATTCAACTTCAGTTGTATTAACATAGGAAGTTCGTAACTCAACAATCTCGTCATGGAAGGTATAACCAAGGCGCTCAATTTTTAAAATAGGTGTACCCATTTCGATACCTAACATTTGAGAAATTTTTTTGTCCACCAAGGTTGCCTTAATTCTCTCAGAGGTATGTGTTATAAAAACATTAAATTTATTTTGAAATAGGTTGTATATAGTGTTATGACGGTTAACGAGAATTTCTTTAGTTAATAATGGAAACTTAGCTGTGGCAATGACAATCTTGTCAACCGAGTGGACTTTACCTTGAAAGCCTAATTTATTATAGATATGAAAAACCTTGTCGTTTTCTTTTGGGATGTTTAACAACTTCATTTCAGTTTTGTTGGCTTTTCTCATTTCGAAGGAGGCTAGTTCGACTTCAGGAATGTGCCTTACGTCACTATCATTAAAGAAAATATGAAAAAATTTAAATAGGAAACTCTGGTCGTCATGTTGGCAAACAAAAGTTCCTAGACCTTGTTTTCTAATTAAAATACCTTCTTTTTCCAAAGCTCCGATAGCCTTTCTAATAGTGCCAATCGATACATTAAATAGCTCTACTAGAGTTTTTTCATTAGGAATAAGTTGTCCAGGTCTTAAGATATCTTTATAAAGGCAATCAAATAGTTCATTCCTAATCTGAAGCCACATTGGCGTTTTGATGTTAGGGTCAATACTAAATTTAAGGTCTGTTAAGCTCATAATTTTCTATCCATTTGTTTATAAATGTGGTTTTAATATAACCTTTGCGGATGACATTCTATCATCGTGAAGTTGTTTAAAAGCAAGATTTGCATCGGATAACGGAAGCTCCTTTATCCAAGACAAATTACCAAACTTACCACTTTCTATTGTTTTTAGTGCAGATTTAAAATCTACCATGCTGTAGGTATAACAGCCAATTAGTTTAATCTCTTCTAAGGTTAGTTTTCTTATGTTGATACTGCTTGTCCAACTCTGCAGCCCTACATTGATAATAACGCCACCAGTTTTAATTGTTTCAAAGGATAGGGAGCTTGTCTTTTCACTACCCACACAGTCAATTACAATGTCAAAGTTATTGCTACTGAGTGTCTGAGTCATTGGGTTAATTGCATCAATACCAACATGCTCCTTGACGCATGGATGGCGAGCTAAGTTAGTCTCTAAAACTTGCATTTTTACACCATAAGATTTTAATAGTAATGCTGTCAGTAGACCAATAGCACCAGCACCAATAACTAAAACTTGACACTCTTGTATGGGAAGGTAGGATTCTTTCACTGCAATATTAATAGCGTGTATTACGGTTGCTGCAGGCTCAGTTAAAGCGATATGGTTTGGATCCATGTCTTTTGGTGCCTCAATTAAACAGCGTTTAGGAATTGTCATATACTGAGCAAATGCACCCTGCCTATTCATGCCAATCATATCTCTATCACTGCACAAGTTGTCACGACCTTGCAAGCAATAATCACATTTACCGCAAGTAATCAATGGGTTGCCTGTAACTATTTGACCCTGCTTCTGTCCTTCAACGATTTCTCCACAAAACTCATGACCCAGTATAAGGCCTGGCTTTCGTCTAGGGTCCTTGCCATGATAGGCGTGCATGTCGGAACCACAGATACCTACAGACTTAATACGTAATAAAACATCATCATCGCGATCTTGTTGAGTAGAACGGTACTCAGGGACATAAGTCATTTCTTCAGGAGCGGTATAAACCACTGCAGCCATAGTGTCTATCATTGTGCTGTGAAACCTCCATCTAAAAATATTGTTTGGCCTGTAATATATGAATTAGCATCACTACATAAAAAGACACTGATACCAAATAAATCTCTCTCTTCACCATTACGATTCATCATTGTTTTGCCTGCCAAGGTCTGAAGTTTTTCTGGATCTTTAAATAATGATTCAGTTAGCTTGGTATTAAAAAATCCTGGTGCAATGGCGTTAACCAGTATGCCATCTTTAGAGTAGGACTGAGCTAATGCGCGAGTCAGCTGCATCACTCCGCCCTTACTAGCACCATAAGGAATACTATCATCAAATGCTCTTAGTGATTGCAAGGATGCGATATTTATAATTCTTCCCCACTGGTTTTCTTTCATTTTTTTAACAACTAGTTGGCTTAAATAATAAGGCGCAGTTAAGTTGATATTAATCGTTTTTTGCCAATCATCTAGTGACAAATCTTCTGCTGGAATTCTAAGATTTATTCCAGCTGCATTAACTAAAATATCAATTTTTTTTGACACACCATAGATATGAGAGAGCATTGTTTCTAATTTATTAGAATCGGTAACATCGACTTGAAAAAAGGCTCCTTCTGAGCCTTGCTGTTCTATCTCTGATATTGTCTCATCCGCATTATCTCGAGTACTAACAATCCAGACAAATGCACCTGCACGGGCTAGTGCTAATGCCATCATTTTGCCAATACCGCTGGTTCCTCCAGTAACTAAAGCAACTTTATTATTTAATGAAAAGTTTGTTAAATTCACAATATTATTATTCTACTACTTCATCACCTAAATCAAAGATTTCATCAGGAAAATACTTGCTCAACCTAACATCTGACGATCTGGCATGTCCCTCCATTCCTTCCAATCTAGATATTCTAGAGGCAGTTTGAGCAATATGCTTTGTTGATTCTCGGTCCATTCTCTGCCATGTCAGTACTTTTAAAAATTTGTGTGCCGACAACCCGCCTGAATAACGTCCAGCTCCTTTGGTGGGGAGTATATGGTTTGGTCCCGATGATTTATCTCCAAAAGTGACGGTTGTCTCTTCACCTAAAAACAATGAACCGTAGCAGGTTAAATTGTCTAGCCACCAATCAAGGTCTTGGCACTGTACCTCTAAGTGTTCAGATGCATATTCATCTGAAACACGAACAACTTCTTCACGAGAATCACACAATATAACTTCACCATAGTCACGCCAAGCGCAATAAGCGGCATCTTTAGCTGTTGGTGGAAGTTTATCGATGTATTGAGGTACTAATTCCATTACTTTTTCGGCCATCTCTTTAGATGTTGTAAAAAGCCAGCCGGGTGATTCATGACCATGCTCCATTTGGCCTACTAAGTCGATAGCGACAACCTCAGCATCGGCTGTCTCATCCGCAATAACAGCCACCTCAGAAGGGCCAGCGAAGACATCAATACCTACTTTACCAAATAGTGTTCTTTTTGCCTCCGCTACAAATTTGTTTCCAGGGCCAACAATTATGTCAGCCTTTTTACCCGTAAATAGGCCATAAGTCATACTGGCTATTGCTTGAACTCCACCCAGTGTCATCATGTAATCGGCACCAGCAGCTTTCATTGCATAGAGGACATAAGGGTGGATGCTTTTGCCTTTGTATGGTGTAGAGCAGGTGATTATGCAAGGAACACCAGCAGCTTTAGCTGTGGCTATACTCATATAGGCTGAGGCGATATGAGCATAACGCCCAGTTGGGACATAGCACCCTGCAACATTTACTGGTAGCAATTTCTGCCCTGCCTCGACACCGTTATTTTTGGTATAGAACTCATCAATAGAGTCACGCTGTGCTTTAGCAAAGTCATAAACCTGTTGACAAGCAAAATCAATATCATCTTTAACATTTTGCGGAACCTCAGCAGTGATTATTTTAATTTCATCATCTGAAAGTAGAATGTCCCCAGTCCAATTATCAAGTTTAGCTGCATAATCACGTACAGCCTGCTCCCCTTCTTTTTCAATATTATTAAGCATTTCGTTAACAACTTTTTGTGCATCCAGAGTATTAGTTTCAGCAGTTTTGTGGGCTTTTTTTAAGTATTCCATTTTTATCCTTTTTGTATTTAACTGTTAATTAATTTTGTTTGTATGCTACATTTTATTGATCATATTATTGATTCTGTTAACTTGGTAATCTTATCATTTTGCTCAATTGCTAACTCCTTATAAGAGTTATTTAAAAAACTCTATATAGATTATGTAAACAATCAATGTAAGCCATATCAATCCAATATTATCCATTGTTCTTTTGGATTGATTTTCAATTTTTGAAAGACTACTATTCATCTTACTTAGTTGTTCTTTGAAAGCATTATCATTTTTATCCATCTTTACACTCCTTTTAAAAAACAAAACGCTAACTGTTTAAGTTAGCGTTTTAAGATGTTTACTAAAATTTATCCTTACAAATTAAGCACTCTCATATAGTCGCGTTAGAATAAATTCTTGATGTCCTAGTATTTCTGCTGCAGTCATTTGCCCATTAGCAACCTTAACCATAACATCAATTAACTTATCACCTGCTTGATCCATGTTAATATCACGGTTTAAGAGACCAGTCACATCAACATCGACATGCTCTGACATAGTTCTAACAGTCCTAGGGTTGGCGCAAATCTTAATTACAGGCAAAATAGGATTACCAATAATATTACCCTGACCTGTAGGGAAAAGATGAGCAACGTAGCCAGAGGCTGCACAAAGGGTGACCATTTCACCAGCAGCTGAAGATGAATCCATAAACCAAAGCCCTTTACCTGTTGGCATTTCTGCTTTATCTAGAACACCGTCAACGCGACATTTTTTTCCAATTTTTTGAATATTGCCTAAAGCCTTCTCTTCTATAGTAGTTAAACCACCCTCAATGTTTCCTTTTGTAGGCTGTGATTCAGATAAGTCATCTGTTTTAAATCTTTCAATCATATCTTGATAGCGATTAAACATGAACATAAACTTTTTAGCAACAGCATCATTGGCGCATCTTGCTTCAACTAGGTGTTCACCTCCAGTAATTTCAGAGGTTTCTCCAAACAACAAGGTATTGTTATTTTCATACAATTTATCAAATGCATTACCAACGGTTGGGTTTGAACCAAAGCCTGAAGTTGTGTCTGATTCGCCACACTTGGTTGATACCCATAACTCACTTATATCGCAAGGCTCTCGTTGCAATCCAGTAGCATAGCGCACCATTCCATAAGCTGCTTTTGAAGCATCAGCAATGGTTTGAATATCGCCTTTTTTCTCAATTGAAAATCCTTGAACAGGTTTTCCAGTTGTAGCAATACCATCAACAATTTTTTGAGTCCAACCTGGCTCAATACCTATCACTACAACGGCAGCCACGTTTGGATTAGATCCCGTTCCAATCATTGTTCGAAAATGTAAGTCTAGATCTTCGCCAAACTGAAGTCGACCGTAAGGGTGAGGTAGGGCAGTGGTACCTTTAATATTATTAGCCACAGCTTCACAGGCTGCATTTGAGATATCGTCAACAGGTAAGATTACAACATAGTTGCGAATGCCTACTCGATTATTATCACGACGATATGCGTAAATTTTTTCACTTAAATTCATAATTACCACCTTTTTGTTTTTACGTTATGAACATGCAGATGGTCACCAACTTCGATGTTTGCAATTGTGCGGCCAATATCTACGCCATATTTAATAACTGTGTCATCTTTATTGAGTTTTTTAATCGCTAATTTATGTCCAATAGGTATGTCTTGATTAATCTTTATATCGATTAGTTTGTCTTGGTCCATCACCCATCCGGTCACTGTGTTGTTGGTTTTGAGTCCTTCAACTGTCACAACTCCAACGGAATCATTCTCGTCATGGACAATAAATTGAATCATGTTTGCTCCTAAAAAATGAGTAGAATAAATAATTAAACATAACTAAATGACATATATTATATCATATATATGTATTAGAAAAATATATTGGAATAACAATCTATGTCATAAAATTATGAACAAAACATTATTGGTCTTAATATTTTTATTATTGTCAACTCAGAGTTTTGCAAAGGTTGGTGATGTTTATTATTGTGAAATGACCCAGGCTATTGAATTAAAGGAAGGAAAACTTATTAACT
>JAPKEL010000063.1 GCA_028822065.1 Woeseiaceae bacterium
TTTAACCATTGCATTTGAAAAGTTATCGCTATCATATAAATCAAAACAAATGACATATGAAAACCCGTTACCAAAGGATCTTTAAATGAATCCGCAAAGGGATCGTCAACTGGCAGGCGTCGTAAGAAGTCAGTGATCGCCGGAATGATATGGAATAAAACAGTACTTGAATAGCCCAGTGCTTGAAGATATTTAGAAAAAGAACCAAAAGGTTTTATCTTTTCCATGGTTATCCCGCCTGCAACAGCCACTAAAGTCAATACAGCTAGTATATGTGCCACCCCAAAGCCGCCCTGGTTGTAGATACCTAAGGCTGATACCGCAACAATTATGGTAAGTAACAAATAAAGTTTTCCTGAAAACTGAGCCAGTGAAATTATTTTGTGTTTAATTAATACATAAAACGCAATTATTAATGCTAATACCCCTAATATCGTATGGAACCAACCTAGTAATGTCATGTCTGGCATAATTTCTCTCTCAAGTATGTGTTCGCCGAAATATTGATTTATTCTTTATGCGGAACAACTAAGTATTTTTCACCAGTAGCCTGCTTCGCATACTTTTTAAGCACTTCAGGTTGAAGCATTTCCTCAAAAGATACCTCCTGAGTATATTGGCTAGCAAATGTGGTTTTAATTTCTTTAGCCACTCGCTCTCTCATCTGTTGGAATTTTTCCATACCAATTCTTCCAATCATTGGCATTAAAAGCCATCCGCCAAGTCCCCACTGCATCCCATATGATCTATTCAAAATCGTCGGCGACTGATCTAGCCCACCGTAGATATACACCTGTTTGTAGGTATCTGAACCATATCGACTATATTCTTTAGCGGTTTTATTTGCGGCTATTTCCATGGCAGAGAGTATTTGCCCTGGTAGCTTGCCATCATTGCCGCCTCCTGTCGCATCAAAGCCTAAAGTAGCACCCGATGCTATTAAAGCAGCAATCAAATCTTTCATAAAACTGGAATCACTGGAATTACATACAAACTCTGCACCCATATTTTTAAGCATCTCCATCTGTTCAGACTTTCTAACAATATTAACAAGAGGAATCGCATCATCCTTACAGACCTTAACCAGCATTTGCCCAAGATTTGAGGCTGCAGCTGTATTGACAATAGCGCTATGATTTTCCATTTTCATGGTTTCAACAAAAGCTAAAACTGTTAATGGGTTTACAAATGAAGAAGCCGCTTCAGCAGGCGTTGTGTTGTCATCCATTACCAAACAACTGCTTACTGGAACACATCGATATTGGGAGTACATCGCCCCACCTGCTACACCAACCGTCTTACCTATTAATCCTTTAACACTTTCACCAGCATCTTCAACCACACCGCCACCTTCATTGCCAACTTGCATAGATTGATCTAATCTTGGCTTCATTGCCCCCATTAAACCCGGATGTATCTTCATTTTTGCTACCGTGGCATCACCAGAACCTGAGATACAGAGGCTATCAAGATCGGCTGCAAAACTTATCAAAAGTCCTAAATCGGAGGGATTAATTGGAGATGCCTCTACCTTGATTAAA
Source organism: Woeseiaceae bacterium (assembly GCA_028822065.1). GTDB lineage: Bacteria > Pseudomonadota > Gammaproteobacteria > Steroidobacterales > Woeseiaceae > SP4260. The sequence continues at coordinate 1,542 of JAPKEL010000063.1, forward strand.
ACTTCATTTTCTAAAGGTGTAGGTTTCTCCACTGAAGCAATAGAGATCTCTATACTCCCTTCACTGGTTACAATTGATCTTATTTCTTTTGACATCTGTTTTGACATGCTTATTTTTCCTTTAATTTATTGTTTATAACAAATACATTAATAATTTACAGTGTGATTATTCAGACTGATTTTTTATACACACCTTCTTGATACATGAGAGGATTTTTATGCTCTGAATTTTTAATTTTTTGAACCAACCCTATTACAATGGAATGTGTTTTATATTCAACAATTTTATCCACTTTACATATTATATTGACTAATGCATTCTTCATGATTGGAGGTTTATCTCCAATCCATTCAATATTTTTAAACCTTTCATTTATCCTATTTGGATCAGAACAAACTTCTGCAATATCCTGCTGTTCTTCATTTACTAAATTTATACAAAATTTTGAGTCAAGAACTAAACTCTCATGAATACTACTTTTTTTATTAATACAAACAATAATGCTAGGTGGATTTATTGAAATGGACGTGACTGAAGAAACGGTAATTGCATTTTTTCTACCATTTGATTGCGTATTGGAAATTACAGATACTGAATATATATACTTTCGCATCCCAATCCTAAATTCGTTCTGAATATCCATGATTTAATTTACTCCTTTACTCATATTGATTTACTTGGATTATTAAATAAATTATTGATTTTATTAGTTTCTTTATTCATTTCCACTCAGTGAGTGCATATGAGTATCACGGGATTTTGCAGTTTAGCATCATCCATCAGCAAATAGCTAAAATGAACAATTAATTTGTTTTAGGAGGTCCAAAAAAATGGCCTAAAGCTTCTTTAGATGATTTTGAATTTTTAATATCTTGATAAATTTCTTGCCAACCCATAAAAGTTATTTTGATGGGATTAAAAGTATTCACGTTTTTAACTAAACCATATTTCACAGGTTCATTTTCAGGCTCAAAAGTTCCAAAAAATCTATCCCAAATTATTAATAAGTTTCCATAATTTCTATCTATGTATTGAGCATTAGAACCATGGTGCACTCTATGATGTGAAGGAGTATTAAAAATCCATTCAAACGGTCCCAATTTATTAATGATTTGAGTATGTCCTACAATCCCCCACAAAGTACTTAAAACTCCAGCTACAGCTATCATAGTCGGATCCAATCCAATTAAAGGAAGAATCATAAAAAAAGGAATCTTAGAAATTGGTCCAAGCCAAGCCTGTCTATAGGCAACAGCAAAGTTCATTTCCTCGCTAGAATGATGACTCATATGTATCGCCCATAAAAATCTACTTCTGTGAGAAATTCGATGATAGAAATAAAAAATGAAATCTATTAATACGAAAGTCATTAGCCAAAGAAACCATATCGGAATTAAAGAGACTAGATCAAAAACTCTAAATTCATACAAAAATAAATGAAATGCCAAGGTAAAACCTTTAATTGAGACAGCCATTAATATATTGCCAGTCAATAGTCCTAAAGTTCCAAGAGAATCATTAGTTTTATAAGCTGAAATATTTTTAGCATTAGCGACTAAAACTTCAACGAAAATCATCAATAAGATTATTGGCAATGCCACTACATAGATAGAATTGATGTCGGTAGCCGAAATCATGATAATTTATTAATAAATTTATAAAATTTTATTGTTTCTTTATCCATTTTTCTTCTTGCCTTAACGCCTTCAAAGGATCTTTCTTGTAAATATCTTTAAATTGCTAACCTATTGATTATATTGTATTTTAAAGATTTAGCAAAAAATTTTAGGTATCAACTTAGGAGTATTTTTTTTATATTTATTATACTCCTCAATATATCCCCATTTTTTTTGCCCTCTCTCCTCTAATATTCTTATTCCGCTTATATAGTTAAGTAGCAAGAAGGTAAATATTGGAGAAAATAGCGCCAGATAACTCATTCCTTCAAAAGATGAAACACTCATTACAGTTATACCCGCCCACAAAACAATTTCACCAAAATAGTTTGGATGCCTCGATCTAGCCCACAAGCCCTCATTTATGAATGAATCTTTATTTTCTACTTTTGAGCGAAACGCAGATTTTTGATTATCAGCAATGATTTCGATTGCAAACCCAAGAATAAATAAAGCTAATCCAAGAATAAGTATATTATTCACTATTACTCCCATTGGGCTGGTAATTGCAACTAAAGCAGCAGAAGAGCATATAAAAACCCACATACCTTGTAATGTCCAAGTCATAAAAAACCGGGAAAAAGACGTTTTAATTAAATTGAACCTTTCGTCTTTTCCATCCCTGGATATTCTCATGAATAAGAATGACCCAAGTCTTACGGCCCATATCATTATTGCTCCTGCGACTATTAAATTACTGAAGTTTAAATTTTCGATGCTTTGAGTTGCAATCAAGCAATATATAAAAATACTCAGGTAAGTTAGACTGCCAGTTAAATCATAGAATTTTTCAGTTTTTAGAGCAAAAGCTGGGATAAAGGCGATCCACTGAATTACAAAAGTAATAATTAAAATATGCTCCAGCAAGTTTGTTCCTGAAATTTCAATACTATTAAAGGAAATCAAACCAGCATAAGTTTTGGTAAAGATAAAAACTCCTGCTGCAATAGCTAAATTTATTAAATGAATCATTGGTCTTCCCATTTGTTTGCAAAATATGATAACTAATTTTTAACCTAATCTATAAATAAATTTCAGACAGAGCCATCTATTTCGTATTTACTTATTCACATTCCAAGCAACATAGTTGTAAGATATTGATTTAACTGTTATTTTATTACGGCAAAGAGCCCCGTATAAGTTCGCCATCCATTATTACAATTGATGGTTTGATCTTCCAAATCTTATAACGATCTAGGTCAAAGAGATTTTCATCAAGCACCAATAGATCAGCTAGCTTTCCTGTTTCAATCGACCCTATCTCATTTTCCATGCGAAGCTGGTATGCGCCGTTTGTGGTGTATCCCTGGATCATCATTTCAAGATCGAGTCGTTCAGCTGCAGGCATTCTGATCTTGTCTTGCCCTTCTTCCCATAATTCCTTGGGATACTGTCGGTTGTGTCCAACCTGCATTCCAAAATATGGGCTTAGGGAAGTATTTAGCATGTCGCCACCCCACCACTCATCACTGGAAAAAGTTACGATGACGCCAATGTCAAAAAGAGATCTGGGTTGATACAAATTTGCATAACGATTTGTTCCGAGTGACGCCTTAACCACATCATCATTATTTACGCCAAACCACCATGGAGTGAAATTTGCAATAATGCCCAAATCTTTGATTCTCGATATGTCATCAGGATTAATGAGTTCCAGATGCGAGATTGTGACTCTTGGGTAAAAGCTATCTTTAACGACATTCTTAGCTGCTTCGACGGCATCGAGCACAGTCCTAACCGCAAAATCTCCAATGGTATGAACATGCAGATCCAATTTTTCTTGATTTAGCTCTATCAAAAAGTCTCGAAGCTCGTCCACCGTCAACATGGTATTCGCAACATAGTCGGGATTATCAATGTAGGGCTCTAGCATTGCTCCTGACCGGTTTTGATTAATACCATCCATGAAGAGCTTGATAGTATTGAATTGGAGGCGCTCGCCACCGTAAGTATTCCTGAAACGTTTCATCTCTGAAATGGCTAGTTTTGTTCTTTCCGGTGTGAAAATTTGATACGTACCTTCATATCGGATCGGTAATCTTCCTTCTCTCTCCAACTTCGACAGGATACCGTAAACAAGATCCTCATAACCAAAGTTACCAGCGTCATAAAGCGTCGTAACGCCATATTCGATAAATGTTTGTAATATAGATATAATTTTCTTTTCGTGGATCCTTTTGCCAGCATCGTCATTAATTGGAAACTGTTTCGCAAAATGCTGCCAACCAGCACCCTCTTTTACCCATCCCGTAAGCTCTCCGTTTTGATCTCGAGCATAGGTTGCAATACCCTCTAGGGGGTCTGGTGAATTTTCATCAATGCCTAGCACTTCTAAAGCTTTGGAATTCAACCACCTATCATGCCAAGCATTACTTGCAAACCATACCGGGCGATCGGGAACAATGACATCTAGCTCCGCCTTGTTGGGCCCTGCAGTGCCTTGCACATACATATCGATCGGCCAGCAACATAGTCGTAAATATTCGTCATCAGGGTGATCGTTTGCGTATTTTTCCACCGCTGCGAGCATCGCTTCCCGGCTAGTTTCCGAGATTTCGCCATATTTCTCAACATCGACATAGCCCGGGTGGGCATGGGAGTCGATTATACCGGGAATAACAAAACGCCCCTTAAAATTAGTGGAACGGGTGCTTTGGGATTCATACTTTAAAACTCCCGCTTCATCACCAACGTAGATGAATTTACCGTCCTTAATGGCCACGGCTTCAGCCCAAGGCTGTTTTTCATCCGACGTAAAAATTTTGGCGCCAGTGATAATTAGATCTGCACTTTCATTCGTGCTGATATCAGAATTAAATTG
>JAPKEL010000064.1 GCA_028822065.1 Woeseiaceae bacterium
AGGAAATCTTTTTTTGCTTGAGTTGTATTGATTCTATTATTGTCATCATCAATTACATCTATATTCATGTCACCCGATAATATATATAAAAAGCGATAACCCCGTTCGTTGTAGCTTTTCAGGTTCTTTCTAGGATGAGACCAACCCGCAGGAGCATACCTAAGTTTTGCAGTAAAACCTTTTTTTGTATGATCACTTAACCATTTAACAAAGACTCCTGGTAGTTCATTATCTTCTTCCCATTCCATAATATTAGTGTCAGATGTATGTTGAAAGTTAGCTGAGAAAAATTCGTCCACTGATTTCCATTCTTCACTATAAGAACGATTTTCTGGATTTAATGAGACGGTTTTCCCAGATTCATAAAATAATAATTGGGTTGATGGAGGGGTTACAATTTGTTTTTCCATCACGCCAGCACGATTACCATGGATACTATAAGCAGGACGATCCATGAAAGTTCCCTGTCTCATATTCATGAGGGTTCCTTTCTTTTGATTCGGGCTGATAAACTCAAAAAGTGGGAAATCTCCATCCAGTACATAACCCCATTCATGGAATGTATGATAATGGGCTTCAGTGCCATCGGCGCTCCAACCCGGATTAAATTTTACATACAATAAATTTCCACCATCCTTTAATGTAAATAATAGTTTTCCATTGGTTGTTTCTTTATTGCCCATTCTAAATCTTTCATCCCATGGCAATTGATTAACATCAGTGATTTCTATGATTGCATTTGCAGTCTGGATACTAGCAATAGTAAAACTTAAGAAGGCTAGTAATAAATATTTTTTTAAAGTGAAATACCTAATTTTTTTCATTCAAAACTCCATCCTTATCATTAAACACAACTAATCAAATTAAACTGTTAGTAAGGTTTTTGATTCTTTTTACTTACATGCTTATTTTGAGCATAACGGAAAGCTGTTTTAGCTACCATCCTTCCGAACGTTATTGCAGGCCCAACACTCATTCCACTTACCACTCCTTCACCCATGAGATGACCATTTCCTATAGTTTCTCCAATGGCATATAACCCTGGTATTACTCGACTGTTTTCATCTATAACTTCTAGTGAGCTATTGATGGAGATGCCGCCATGCGTATTTAATACGCTTCCACCAACACCAAAAGCATAATAGGGTGGTTGTAGAATCTTTAATCGTTTTTCCTTACGACCAAACTCATCATTTTGATTTGAATCAATAGCAGTATTATATTTTAAAATGGTTTCAGATAAACGTGTTGGGTTTATCTTAAGTTTTCCTGCTAACTGATCTATTGTATCGGTTTTTATTATGACATTTCCCTCGTTAATGGCTTGATCCATTTCTTTTGAAGACCAGTTTCTGATATCCAATGAGTCTCGCTCTGTTCTCATTCTTGCATCAAATAAAACATAGAAGAATAATTCTTCTTGATCAAGAAAGGCAACCTCTCTATTGTCAGGCGTTGTATGTTCATTTACAAATCTACGACCTTTTTTATTAATCCAGATACTTTGAGTAAAATGCTTAGGAGGGAACTGAAGTCGAGTGGAAATTTCCGTTGGAACTCCTTTTAGATCAAAAACGGTACCGGGGTATGAGATTAAATGATCCATATATGAAAGGCTGGCTCCAACTTTTTGCGCCATGTTTATTCCATCGCCAGTTGCATGTGGAAGACCGACCCATTTAGCAGATACAACTTTAGGATTAAATTTTTTTTGCATATCTTTATTAGCTCCATAACCTCCTGAGGCAAGGATCACAGTTTTAGCGAAAATATCTAAAGCATCACCATTTTTATTTCTAACTTTTACGCCTATGATTTCTTTATTATCATCTTGGAGTAAATGTAAGGCCTTTGTTTCCAATTTTAAATCCAAACCACCTCTCTTGATTCTCTTATCAAGTTCTTTTTTCAGTGGCCCTAATAATGAACGAGCAAGATTGACCCCCACATAAGTTCTGGGTACTGAATAATGATCGTGATCATCCACTAAGATTGGAGACTCATCAGTAAACTCAACTCCTATCTTTTCAAGCCAATCAACCATTGAAGCGGCATGCTCAGTAGCGAGAGCTAGAAGTTCTGAATCAGCCTTATATTTTCCAATACGCATCGCGTCTTGATAGTGTTTTTCATAAGAGTCTTTAATGTTTTTTCTCATTTGAATTTTGGCATTAGCCCCACTAATATGACCACCTGAAACAATTAGCATCCCACCCACGAATGCATTTTTATCAATAAGTATAACTTTTGCTCCCATATCAGAAGCTTCGATAGCAGCTGGTATACCAGCATTTCCAGCTCCCACAATTAATACGTCGGCTTGATCGTTTGCTTCATGAGCATTGCTATTTTTTGTGTTCATTACAGCGAGTGCAGCACTGGATCCTAAGACTGTGGCTTTTAATAGTTCTCTTCTTTTCATTGCTGTAGTTATTCTATTGCATTACCTAAAGAGGCATCAAATGCATGATATATCTTATTGAAACATAACCCATTTAAAACACATTCACCAGTCAGTTGTGCCAGGTCTTTTCTTGTAATGATTCCAACAATAGTGTCATCTTCTAACAGTTCTGCATTGCCTGTGGCAGGCGTATCATCATAAACAACGATGCCTGTTCTAATAATAGTGAAAGGAAGATTACTATTGATTAGTGAAGCTTCAGCCTTACCTTTTTCCTGAAGTATGTCTTTCCACATTGACCAGACGATATCTGAAACAAGCTCACTTTGCTTTGATCCTGCACCAACTGAGCCAATAAGAATAAAATGCTTAATACCAGTTTTTTTAGACCATTTAATTAAATGTTTTTGTCCTAATGCATGCGGATTTGGGCTGTTTCCAACTTTGGCTAAAGCATTGATAATCACATCATAGTCTTTTGCTAAAAAAACTCTTTCAATGTCTTTTTCATTTAATACATCACCCTTGAAGTAATCAATATTAAGACCTTTTAAGCGTGAGTAGTTATTATTGCTTCTTGAAAGGACAGTGATTTTTTTATCTTCAGCAGACAAGATTTTAACAATTTCAGAACCCACTCGACCAGTTCCGCCCACTACTAATATGGATTCCTTGGCCTCTATGGTTGTGTTAATTAACAACAACACTATTAGGAGACTATTTATTTTTCTATAAAATCTCATATTGTTATATATATCATGCTTGACGATACAATTACTTTATAATTGAATTGTATGAATATAAAACTATAAGTTTATTGCTAAATAATCAAATGATAAATAAGATATATAAAAAATAGTTATATACGGAGTCATTTTTATGAAATTCAAACTATCTTACTTTGCAATATTATCCACTAGTCTTTTGCTTTTTAGTGGTAGTAATTTAAATGCACAAGCAATCAAATATCTTGATCGTGCCACTGCTTTTTTAGGTACTAATGAGAAGCTTGAAAGTCTTGAAGGCTACTCTATCGAAAGTGAAAGAGATGAATACATAATGGGACAAGGTCCAGAACCTGGAAAGGGCATGATGTTGTTAGCGGCTCCTTCTACAAAGGTCTCTCATCAATTGGCCAGTCAAGCCATTAAAATAGATCTAATTACTACTTTGGCTGCTCGAGAGGGTGGGTACATTACAAGAGAGATAAACACTTTGCTTTTGGGTGAAGCAGGCTATCTTAGTGAAGACGATGCGATGGGCATAGTAAAAGAAAGAGATAAAATTCTCACTTCCGATAAAGCAGCAGCAAATATAAAAACCGAGAGGTTGCTTAATCCCCATCTGTTATTGAAAGAAGTATTAAATGATCCAAGCCTACTACTCAATGAGAAAATACAAATCAATGCCCAAAGAGGTTGGAGATTTAAGCGATCAGAAGTTATGCCAGTGACCATTGATAGAATTCGTCAGACTGGACTTAGAACGCTCATTGCAACGCAAGCATGGGAGGATGAATCCAGTAAGAAAAAATTCTATCCCAAGATGATCAATAAGACTGTTATTAATCCTGATTGGTTGACAGATTGGCAAAATAGTACTTTTATTAATGAAGTTGATTATGATCAATTCAGCATTAAAGATAAGTTGCATCCCATCACTTTTTTTATTGATCCAGAAACAGGAAGGATTGATAAGTTGAGTACCATGGAATGGGATGTTGTGTATGGTGATATTGAAATTGAGGTTAAGTTTGATAATTGGCAGGTTTTCAATGGCATTGCTTACCCAATGACGGTGAGGATGTCTCAAGGCGGTGCTCCTAGATGGGAAATAAGACGCTCGAGTATAGAAGTCAATCCAGATTACCCAGAAGAAACTTTTACTGCTCCCTCTGGTTTGATTTATGTTCATGATAAAGAAGCAGCAAAGAGAGGTTGGGAAGTCAGTCAAACGATTAGAATGTTTACACTTTCGGGAGCCTATCGTCCTAAGTTAAATGTTATAGAAATTAAAAAAGGAATTTATTATCTATCTGCTTTGCCAATAGATGGTGTCTATACAATGGTAGTTGAGCAGGACAATGGAGTGGTTGTTATCGAACCAGGAATGAATGATTTGAAAGGTGAGGAGATTATTAAATGGATTAAAAAAAATATACCAAATAAACCTCTTACACATATCATTTCTTCCCATCATCATAATGATCATGGCGCAGGCATTAGACCATATATTGCTGATGGTGCGGCCCTTGTTGTACATGAAACTGCTGAAGAATTTTATCAAGCTCAAATCAATCGTCCCAAATCGTCTGTTGTTATTGATGCACTCGATAGAAAAATGAGCAATTTATCTGTGACAATCATAGGAGTTTCTCCAGATGAAGGGTATACGATTAATGATTCCAATAGACCTGTAACTGTTTATCCAGTCTTCAACGGCCATTCTGAAGATATGGTGATTGCTTTTTTAGACAATCAAAACCTTCTTTACGCTGCCGATTTATACATAAGCGGTGTTGCTCGTGACAAACGATCTGGAACTGTGAGAGGGCCTAATGTTGTGCCTTACCATTCAGCAATATCTTTAAACGATACAATCAAGCAATTTAATATTTCTGCAGATAATCTTCTAGGGTCTCATGATAAAGATATTGTAAGTTATCAGGATTTAATTAACTACATAACAGATTGAGGATTAAATTGATAAACGATTTTGAAAATATCGATCTTAAAATCTTTTCAACACTCATTATTTTCGGATGTATCTTTTTTTCATATGGGATCAATAGCCAGCAACAATTGATACAGGACTGTGAAACATGCCCAACGATGGTTGTCATTGAGTCGGGTAACTTTACAAAGGGGTCACCATTAAGCGATAAAGGTTCAAGAGATGACGAGAGGCCTCAACATCAAGTGGACATCAATTATAATTTTGCTATTGGTAGGTATGAAGTAACGAGAAGAGAATTTGAGAGATTTGTTCAGAGTACAGGCCATGATAGTACAGGTGGATGTTATGGAGCTACTGATGATGGTATACAGTTGGGGATTGATTTGAATTGGTATGATCCGGGTTATCCCATCACTGACAATCACCCTGTTGTTTGTGTGAGTTGGAATGAAGCCGTGTCCTACGCTCAATGGTTGAGCAAAGAGACGGGAGAGTCTTACCGATTATTATCCGAATCAGAATGGGAATATTCTGCCAGAGCTGGAACTAAAACCGTTAGATTTTGGGGTGATTCAGATGAAGGTTGTGATTATGCTAACGGAGCTGATTTGGATATTACTCCAGAAAGTTTTTTAGAAGAAATGAAGGGCAGGGGCAGTAAAATAGTTTTGCCTGAAGATTGGGTTGTTGCCGATTGTCATGATGGGTATGAATATTCTGCACCAGCAGGATCATTTGAACCCAATGATTTTGGAGTTTATGATATTTTAGGCAATGTGGCTGAATGGGTAGGTGATTGCTGGGATGGTTCTTATGAGAATGCACCCAGAGATGGAACAGCTAGATTAACGGGAGATTGCAATCGTCCGATACTCAGAGGAGCATC
>JAPKEL010000021.1 GCA_028822065.1 Woeseiaceae bacterium
GTCTTAAACGGAGAAATTTTGGTTCATAACCATTGTTATCGGGCCGATGAAATGTCAGTAATGCTAGAAATTGCTAAAGAATTTAACTACAAAGTGGGAACGTTTCACCATGCCGTCGAAGCATATAAGATTGCTGATCTCCTTCGTGAGACAGATACCTGTGCTGCTATATGGGCAGATTGGTGGGGCTTTAAAATGGAAGCATTTGACGGGATTCGAGAAAGTGGTGCCATATTGGATCGTGCTGGTGCTTGTACAGTTATCCATTCAGATGATGCCTTGGGTATCCAGCGACTTAACCAAGAAAGCGCAAAAGTTATGGGGGCAGCAGCAAGAGTGGGGATTACAATTCCTCCTGAGCGAGCGATTCGATGGATTACTGAGAATGCTGCTAAATCCTTAGGCATTGATAATGTTGTTGGTACACTTGAACTAGGAAAGATGGCTGATGTTACTGTTTGGAATGGAAATCCATTTAGCGTTTATACTCAGGCGCAAAAAGTTTTTATTGATGGCGCTCTTGTTTTTGATCGCGACGATTCTTCAGTAAATCCAGTAACTGATTTTAGCCTTGGAACTACTTCAGAGCATGGAGGTGTACGATGAATTTTCTCGTTAAATTATTTATGCTTAGTGCATGCCTATTTACTACCGTATATGCTTCCGAAACAATAGTAATCACTGGTGCGCGTGTCCATACTCTCGGACCAGAAGGCACATATGAAAATGCGACTATCATTATTAATGATAGTCAGTTTACTGCCATCGGTAGTGATCTAGAGATTCCAGGCAATGCAGTGCAAATAGATGCAGCTGGAAAAATTATAACCCCGGGACTTTTTTCTCCAATGAGTCAATTGGGATTGGTGGAGGTAGCCGCGGTTGCAGGTACCAATGATGCCACACAAAGAGGCGATCAATTTTCAGCAGGATTTGATGTAGCTGATGCTTATAATCCACGCTCCACGGCAATACCTATTACTCGAATAGACGGTATTACAAGGGCTACCATTATACCTCGAGGGAGCACACCTGATGAGGATGGGAATGCAAGTAGCGTGTTATCAGGACTTGGCTCCGTAGTTAATTTAGGAGAAGGATCCAATCATTTTTTGAAGCGAGGCGTGGTAGTAGTCGTAAATTTCGGTGAATCTGGAAGTCAGATAGCAGCTGGATCGAGAGCTCTTGCAACCATGGTATTGAGAAACGCCCTTGATGACGCGATTGACTACCGTGAAAATAAGACAGCTTACGAACGAGGTGACTTAATAAGAGAGTATTCTATAAGTACATTTGATCTTAAAGCACTTCAAAATGTTATAGATGGGGCAATTCCATTGTTGTTTCATGTTAATCGTGCCAGCGATATTAGTGTCATAGTTAATATAGTTGATGAGTATAAGATTCAGGCAATCATTGCTGGGGGTGCTGAAGCTTGGATGGTAGCGAATGATCTCGCTAGTAAAAAGATTCCCGTTATTTTAGATGGCATGAATAATCTTCCCGTAAATTTTGACCATATTAATGCACGTCTCGATTCCGCTAGTATATTAAACGATGCAGGAGTACAAATTTCTTTTGGTGCCAGTTTGGACACCCCGAATGCAAGGAATTTAAGACAGTCAGCAGGAATTTCAGTAGCCAATGGATTGCCATGGAATAAAGCCCTAGAAGCAATTACATTATCGCCTGCAGCGATATTTGGCGTAGATAGGTCTATTGGAAGTATTGAAGTTGGTAAAGAAGCTGATTTTGTTATTTGGGCGTCAGATCCACTTGAGTTGATGAGTTATCCTGAGCAAGTGTTTATTCAAGGAATCGCTATACCAATGAAAAGCCGTCAAACACTTCTTCGTGATCGGTATTTACAAAGTGGCTCTGATAAACCGCCAGCATTTAGGAATCGTTAATTATTAAGCTCATACTGACTTAATATTTTAATATTAAATTCCTGGCGTAATTCCCTTATTGACCTATTAAGGTAATGTTGGGGAGGGATGTAAGGCCATTTTTTTGTCATTTGCCTAGTCATAGCCCGCGCCCTTCTTTTAAAAGGTAAGCTAGAGAAGTACAGCTTTATTAATCCCGTAATACCGTATTCCCTATAAATTTTTTTATAAAGTTTGTTGAAGTCAGTGTTTTTTCTAGAGGCAATAAATAAATTGATTGCACCTTTTATACCAAAATCTGTCCCCCATAAACTCCATGTATCCAATATGGATTCTTGCATCATGGATATATCCAATCCAAAGATGACGTGCGTGCAATCATGGCCGAATAACCATTTTGGTCCAACTTCGTCTTGTATAATCTTTGTGTCTTCAGGGAAACTTTGGTAATAAATATCCAGCCCTTCTTGTAAGGTGAGCTCGCAGTTTTGATATTGAAAATCATGCATAGTCATTTACCTTAAATTTTTGAGACACCTAAGACTACTTGGTAATAAGAGGTGATTTTTTTTGTTTTTGAGGAGCCAGCATATTTGTTTAGGTTAATATAATATATTTATATTAGCCAGAAACAATCATCTTTGAGGTAAAACCATTCGTACCAGAATGATTCCATGTAACATCTGGACTATTATGGATGTGTTTCACAGATTCATACTGCACGTAGTTATAAAAACTTTTGTAGGGTAACCCATCAACTTTAATGAGACCGCCATCCATTCCTTTAAGTGACTTCATTTCGACTTCGCTTTGTGGCGAAGAGAATTTGATTAACTTCTTTGCTCGTGAGACTTTGATGGGGCTAGCGTCTATTGATTTTGCCTGTTTTGCGAAACCACCAAAAGCTAATGGTAAAATCAAATTAAAATTACCCAAGCGTTCTTGGTTTAGAGTATTATCTATATATATACGTGACCATTTACCCATCTCAAATGTAACAATAAATCTAATACCAGTTAGATCATTGCCATCAACATGGCCTTTATATATCTCAATAAGACGACTACCATTACAACGTAATTTCGTTGAGCGCCCAAAATTACAGGGGCAAGGTATTTCACAACTACAGCATTCAGCAATGTTTGCTTCAAGTGACCATGAATCAGCTGCTATAACGCCTGATATTGGAATGGAGCTAAGTGCTGTTGCACCTATAAATTTATTAAATTGTCGTCTTTTTATACTCATTTGATGACCTCCAATTAATTATTGCTACCTTGCAGTCTTGTTATTGATCTGTCGATAAATTGTCACAGAAGCCATACAACCAATAAAACAAATTCCTGCAACAATCAGAAAGAAATAACGATATCCCTGATCTCCTGGTAGCGTATCAAGTAAAATACCCCCCATCAATGGCATGAATATATCTGGAGTAAACCCTATCATAGAGATAAATCCAGCTGCAGTACCTGTCACGCCTTTTGGAACTCCCCCTTCTTCGAGTAAAGCGAAATATATCCCTCTTAATGCAAATACAGCAAATGATGCAATTGCAATATTTATAATCATCATAGGAATCAATGATGGTATGCCAGGCATAAAAGCAAAGATAACAAATGAAATCACAAGGATAATAAATAAGACTGAGACTGATTTGGCGATACCATTCTTATCTGCAATAAATCCAGCCATAAATGCTGCAGGAGGATTCATCCACATTTTTCCTACGCCAATAACCCCAGCCATAATAATACTCATACCAAAGATATCAGAAGAATATGAAGTAAATCTATAGGTTCCCCAATATGCAGAATATGCAGCCAAAACAACTATTGCAATCAACCAAACTACAGGTAGTTTTAATACTGTAATTATATCTCTAAACGGACTACCTGAGAATTGCGAAGAGCTGTATTTACCATCATCATCATCTTTAATGATGACCCAGCTCAAAATACCTGAAAAAATTATAAGTATAGAAAATAGTGTTATAACAACAGATAAAGCAAAATTTGTTCCTCCTAAATAACCAAAAACGGCTAGTATTGCCATTGAAACTAATATTTCTACTAGTCCACGGCCTGTCTGAAGAAATCCAAATGCTTTGCCCTGATCATCTGCTGAAGCCCAGTTACGCGTTACCCTCACCACTGCGCCCCAGAATAATAATGATGTAGTTATTCCCCAGATTGCATGAATTAAAAGACTCATTGGGTAACTTGGTAATGTCGCAAAATATAATCCTAAAAACCCAGTTAAAAGCAAAGAGGATGAGAGTAAGATTCTAGGTGAAACTTTATCTGCAACCCACCCACCAGGAAGATATGACAACATTGCGAAAACACCAAAAATGCTAACTAATGAACCAACTTGTGTGTTATCAAGATTTAAAGCGGTCGCAAGGGGTTGATAGTAGACTTCTTGCAGAATAGGTAGGAAATAGATTGTGCCTCCAGATATACTGAGCACCATCATAATTAACCATCGTCGAATAGAGACTATCTTAATATTCATATTTATTATTTAACGAGAATATAAAATTATATTAAATATCTATATTTAATTTTTCAGAGATATATTTTCTAATATCAAGATTTTCATCTTCCATTTTTCCATAATAACCTTTATTAAAAGTCTTTGATTGCATACCTCTTTGAACTCTTTCACAAATTTTCCAATCTTGTTTATTTGTTAAGTCCCAAAAATCTCTTGCATCACTTGGATCAAAATCTTTATCGTTTATAGCATCTGGATGAAATAATATATAAAAATCAAGATTCGTTGTTTGTTCTGAGAGTGGATGAAGTATAAATATGGCGACATGATCCATTGATAAGCTTATGAGAAAATTTGGATACAATGCTTGGCCAAAATGTCTTTCTTTTTCTAAATCATTAAGACCTGGAAATGGCCTTCTATTAGTAACACCCGAAAAAGTGAAAGTATTTGCCCCTTCTTTATGAGGTACGCCCTCCTCCCATTCTAAGTTAGCACCGCCATCTTTTCTGAACGCAGGTACAATATTGCAGAGCTCTGGATGAATTCCTGCACAGTGATAGCATTCATTATAATTTTCTAAAATTACTTTCCAGTTGGTTTTTATTTTATAGGGGATATGTACTTTTGAAATTAATTGCTCTAATGGGTATCGTGAAAATTGTTCTGTCTTGCTTTTAAGGTGTTGGTGTAGATCTGGGGTATTAGAGGTTAGGTTAATAAAGATAAATCCGATCCATGTCTGAAGGTTAACGTTATTTAAATGATATTTCGTATTATTCAAATCGATATCTAAATGTGGTGCTTTAATAAGGTGCCCCTTTAGATTATAAGTCCAAGAATGATAAGGGCATCTGATATTATTTTTTAGATGACCAGATAAGTCACTTTCCTCGGTATCTAACAATTCACAGCCACGGTGCTTGCATAGATTTATAAATGCGTTTAACTGCCCATCATTATCTCTAAGCATTATTATGCTTTCACCTAAAAAATCGATGATTTTATAATCACCATTTTCTTTAAGTTCTTCTTCTCTTCCAACACACATCCATTCCTTGTGAAATATATGATCAATTTCCTCAGAAAACCAATTAGATTTTGTGTAGTGATCTTTATGTAAGGTTTTTTCCATTAGTTATTAGCATGCTGATTGACAAAATCCAGTACATCAGAAGCAATTGAGTCATCCAGCGTATTAAAATGATACATCATTGAATAATGGTTATGACCAGGTATCTGTTTGTGATGAGGGCAAAGATTGTCTTTTTTACAAACCTTCTGAATGAGGTTTATCGCTTCAGTTTGCATTGATATCTTATCGTATTGAGCGTCGATCACAAATAAAGGTATGGAACGGCCTTCTAAATAATCAATGGGCATATTATTTTTAACAGCACCATAATAGACTTCTTTTGATCTATCGCTGCTCTTGGAGTATACCCCAGATAATAGGATTGACCCTCTAACACCATCGTTTCCTTTATTTAGTTGCAACGATTCATCAAAAGAATAAGTAGCAACGTGGGCGGCACCAGCCGAGTGCCCCATAAGAAAGATTTTATTTTTATCGATATTGTATTTTTCAGCATTGCGATGAATCCATTCAATCGAACTGCTTATATCCTCAGCACCACTTGGCCATTTATGTTTTGGTGCGAGCCGATAATTGATATTAACACCAATGATATTATTTCTAGTGAAATAATTTAGCACGTTATCAAATATTACATGATCGCTTTTATCACCTCTTACAAATGCTCCACCGTGAACAAAAATGATAACTGGAAGGCTTTCTGAGTTTTGAATGTCAGGAACATGGATATCTAATGTCTGTAATGGGTTGTCACCATAAGAAAGATTTCTGGACATACTTGGAATTGGGTAGTTGGCTTCAACTAGGTGCTGTTTGTATATTTGACGCAGTGAGCCTATGTTCTTTTCTGAAAAACTTGAACCGTATTGCTCGATCATTTCTCTTGCATTGATTGTCTCTGTCGTGGCGGCAAGGGCAAAGGTACTGTTAATAGAAAACAAAACTATTATTAATTGATTTATATACGTAAATTTAATCATACAATTTTACAAATAATTATAAACTTGATCAACAGCTCTGCCCCCTTCTGCAGCTGCAGGCCCCCAATGTTGATAACCTCGTACTTCGGAATGCCCAAAAGAGATTCGCCCATGAGGAGTGGTTTTTATAATATCAGCATAACCTGGGCCTCCATTCTTATCGAAAAAGAAACCTGGGGTTGGAGTTACATAACCGTGACCCCATCGATTTAGTATAATTCCGGCAATATCCTTCTTTACGTCAAAGCCACTGCCACCAAACATTTTTAACATTTGCTGTCTAATTTCTCTCTCGTAATCCATATAGGATTTTGAAAGTAATTCATATTGACCAAGTCGAGATTGTTGTTGAGCCGTATAACCTAAATTTGCCTTTTCGAATGATACGTAAAACGTCAATACTATCGGGGTGTCAGGATCTAATATAGGCTTATCGCTTCCTACATGCATAGGTCTTCTGATGTTAGTATGATAACCAAATCCTCCAGTCCATTGGTAGGCAGTAATGCCTAGTTTGTGCAGAAAACGCCAATTAGTTAACGCCACATTAGCCACTAGCATAGGGGCGTGATTGAATTTAGCGTAAGCATCATAATGGGTTTTAGGTAAATCACTGATAATATGTTTATTAATCCAACCACCAGAAGCCATAATTACTGCTTTCGCGTTAACTTTATTGAGTTTTCCATTATTATAATATGTGACATGAACTGACTCAGAGTTACCAGCTTTATTAACATGCGTTACATCCATGACATTACTATTTAGCCGACATCTAACTGAATTATCAGGATGGTCAAGCGCCTTAAAATTAATGGGTTTTTGCATAATATCTTGAAAACTATTCTTTCCGTGGATTGCATTAGGAATTAAAAATTTTATGAAATGACGTGCAAATCCATCATTACCTCCAGGGAAACTATGACGATTTTCTGGTTTTATTGGCTCATCTGGAGCTACGCCATACATACCAAGTAATTGAGCAGTATATGCTGACATTACGTCACAGCCCATACCGCCAGCACTAGCTATAACAGGATCAGCAAATTTTGTAACAGCCTCGTCCAATCCCATGACTTTTTCGATGTAATCCTTATAGGTCATGTTATCTAGCCAAGCTTTAGTCTTGTTGTCTGTTGCAGGCATTTTAGTGGTGTATTTCCAGGTAAGTAGGTCTTGTCTAATTTTGTCTGAAACAGGATAATCTTTTAAATTATTTTTCCATGGGTTATTAACCCATTGAGGCTTAACATCATGGGACTGCTCATCAACGAAGTGTCCTTTGGAGATGTATTCTTCTGCCCATAGTTGGACATCATAATGTTCTTGAGCAAATACCATTTTCTTTGGGTTATTTGGCATTTCGCCGTAAGTAAAATCATCCGCTGGGACACCAAGGAGCTCAATGTATTTGCGATCCTCATCAAAATCAATTTGAGTATTATAATAAAAGCTATTTGAGCCTTGTGGCGCTTGGATAATTTGATCTTCAATCTCAAATTCATTTCTTTTTGCCTCGCCACCAAATATCGGATGATTATCTAGAATAAGACATTTTTTGTTAGGATCTTTTTCTATAAAACGTTGTGCAGCACCTAATCCGGATAAGCCACCACCAACAATGACCAGGTCATAATCCTCACTCACCGGTATACCTTTTGCTTTATCAGAATTCATAAATCCATCCCTAACAGCATGTGCAGCCTTTAATATGTCAGGCGTGTTGCCATGAGATGTTTTTGAGTCACCAACACCGCCGTACCCATACCAGTTATTTGTGACTTGATTAGGTAGCGATTCGTTTGCAAAGAGCAAAGAAGGAGCGGACATAGAATAAAGGATACTTCCTGCACCAAGTAATGATGAGTTTAAAAAATCACGTCTATCAATTTTTTGATTTAGACCTAACAGTCGATCACTTTTCTTAGATGATTTGAATTCTTCCATGATTTATTAGACTCCTCTCATTGCGGATGATCTTTAGTATTCCCTGGCCATAGTATCTTATCGTTATATACCTCAAGTTGACCAGTTTTTTGATTAATTTCTGCTATTTGAACGAAGTTCATTTTTCCATCAATATTAACACCATGACTATTCATGATTTGAATTGGCATATTGAGCCTATCATTAGATCCTGGAGAGAAAGAAATGTTCCCAGAGGCACCTTCAAAGTTAACTTTTTTCATGAATTGTTGAATATTATTACGACTTACTGCTTTTTTTTCATTTTTTATTAATTTAATAGTGTTTGCAATCAACATGATATGATCATAACTTAATGCGCTATATATAAAATTTCCTGACTCGATATTTATGTTCTCACCTGTGTAAAGTTTAAAATCATTAATGTATGCATCTAAAACTTCAGTTCTATACAGTTTTGCTATTGGCGCAAAATAACCAATCGATCCATTTACTGCATCTAAATCCTCGTTATCCAGAATAAGTTCAGCTGCATATAATGAATTTCCTGGTAAGTTCATCCCATACTTATGGATGGCTTTGAATATTTTTACGGTATCGGGAGTCGGCGTGGTAATTACAATATGCTTAATGCCCAGAGTCTTTAATTCTTTTATATAAGTATCTAAAATGGTCTGACTCGTATCTCTTGCAAAGGCGTATTTCTTTATTATATTTATATTATTTTTTTTTGCTGTTGATTGAACAACTCGATTAGCTCCCTCACCCCAAGCATCAGTTGTATGAAAATAAGCGATGTCTTTGATATTGAAATGAGCAACAAGCTTAATTAAATAGCCCTCATAAGTTTCACTGGGTGAGACCACTCTAACAAACCATGGGTATTCCGAGGCGGATGAGAGCTTTGAGGCATTTGCACCGTAAGAGATGATGGGTATATCGTATAATGCTCCAAGATTAGCCATGATCACTGCTGGATCACTGCATTCCGCCCCAGTAATGGCGATAATGGGCTTCTCTGTTAAAGTTTTAACCATGACATCAACATTTTCAATCCAACAATGATAGTCAATAATATTTTCTGGCATCATTCGGAGTTTATCTTCACCAAGCAACTTGCTTTCGTTGACTCTGTTTATAGCAATCTGAGCGCCGATTCGAGAATATTTTCCCCAATCAGCATATCGTCCATCGCGGTAATGCTGGGTATACATTCCACCGAGATCGAATATTTCTGCTTGGAGAGTGTTATGAACAAAAATTATAGCTAATAAGCAATAGAATCTAGGCATCATTAAGGGCTCAACCGAGTTCATTGACAGCGCGATGTGCCATCATCATCGCAGCTTTAGCATCAGCTCCGGGCGCTGAGTCACAGTTGGCCACAGTGATACGACCGAACGGTTGCCGGCCTACGCGTACCGAGTCTCCCGGGCCTGCGAAAGTATAACCGTGAGCCCAACGGTTAACGGAGATACTCGCCACATCGCGGTTGAAGTCGAACAAGTTTTTTGGAAGCATACCACTGAGATGGCGCCGGATCTCCTGCTCATAGTCATCGAATTGCATTGACAGCATCCGGTAACGTGCTTCTCGAAACTGTTCTTTAGGAGGCGCACCGAATGTGCCAAAAGGACAGCTTATCATTTGGATAACGCACGGCTTATCGGGTGATTCGGTGAATTTATATCCACCCATACTTACGGGGAAATCCATCAGCACAGCCTGGTGCATATTGCCTGGTGACATAGCCACTCCAATGCCAGAATCCTTCATTGCGTGCCAATTCCTCAAGCCGACCGAAGTGTACACGAAAGGACTCTTGGTTTGCGATCTCAATGCCGCTGCCTGTTCTCCCGGAAGATCTGAAACTAAATGTGGAATCATCATATTGTAACAAGCCATCACGACGTTACGGCCCCTTATTTGGAATGACTGATTGTCATTGATGTAGGTGACCAATACCTCACTAGCACTGGCAGGGTCACCGCCATGCTTTACATTCACAACAGTGCTGTTAAGGCGCAAACGAACGGGATTACTCGGCCTGTCCAACTCGGCATAATTAAACCGAGCCAGCACCAGCGCTTCCGCGTTATGCCCCTTAGCAACACCGGAAATCAATTTCTTTACCAAAGCTCGAGCCACACCGGCATTGCCATCGGGGAAATGATAAATGTTAGGATTGTCCTCGTCATAAACTGCTTTTGGAGGAAAACCCATTGCACCACAACTCTTAGCTTCGGCTATGGACATCAGTTCGGTGCCAAAGCTTCCCCAGTCTAATCCGGAATGCCTAGCCATTCGCAACACCCCTGGATCATCAACGCCGAGCGTTTTTTGCAAGTAATCGAAATAGGAATGGCTATTTATGTAGTTTTGTAGATCCGTTTCCTGCACGCCTAGAGTGTGTAAACCGCCATTAAGCACTCGAAGCAACTGCTTCCTGCCTTTTTGGCTTAGCGGTGCTTGGGCAGCCGCTTCTTCATGCGAAAGCCTACCTCCTAATAGCCCTTCGACGTAGTTCGGGTAGTTGCAGTAAGGGTGTTGAACCAACTTGTCTTCACCAAAAATTTCTTCATTGAAGTAAGTAACACCACCCATGCCATGGCGTTTGAAGAAGCCCCTGTCATAGGCTGTTGTGAAACGCTTCAAGTCGACGCCAATATCTTTAAGCAAATCGAGAACCACCTGGCTCGCATATTTCGGATTCATAATACTCTGGGATCCACCGTAGCCGATGGAGGTTTTGCCATTAATCACATGTTCATTGCGTTTAGCATGCCCACCGAAATCGTCGTGATTATCCAAAATCAGAATCTTTTTGTTCGCGCCATGCTTCTGCTGGAAGAAATAAGCAGCAGCTAGCCCGCTTATTCCACCGCCAACAACTACCAGGTCGTAGGTCTCAGATAACTTTGTCATCGATCTTGCATCCACGCGCCCTGCCCAGGCAAGTGTGTGTGCATGATCGTTCGACCCTGGGTGACTGCCGCGGAGTCCGGTAAGCGCAGGTGGATAGTAGGTTGGATCCAGGGTAGCCATTGCAGCCTGACTGTCAACTGTAAAGGGCAATAAGGAGCTGCCTGCTGTCAGCAGCGTCCCATTGATGAAGTTTCGTCGGGTAATTTCGCTCATGACTCTATGGTGACCCTAATTTAATCATTTTTCTACCTGACTAACGATAACAAAGTAAACGATCAAGTCTTTACTTAACTAAAGACTTATATCCGGGTAGTAAAATTTTCGAATTATCAATAATAAGACCGCCGTCTGAGGTAGCTGTTGCTATAGATTCAAATTTGACCGTTCCTGTTAACTTATCTAAGCCATGACTATTGACGATTTGGAGCGGCATATTGATACGATCATTAGTGATTTTTGAAAAATAGACTCTTCCGGTTACGCCTTGAAAATCAACATTTCGAAGATAAGGCATAAGGTTTTTTCTTGAAACTTCAACATCATTGTCCTTCATGGTTTTTATAGCATGTCCGATTGTCATGATGTGGTCATAACTTAATGCACCATAAAAAAATGCTTTTGAATTAACGTCCACATCTTTTCCTAATTTTTTTTCAAGCGATTGCTTGAACGTATCAAGCTGTTTGGTTTTTGAAAGTAATGTCATCGGTGCAAAGTAACCTTTACTGCCTTTTACAACATCCAATGCTTCATCGGCAGAAATCATTTCAGTGGCATATATCGTATTGCCTTTTTTATTTAATCCATATTTACCTATAGCTCTAAATACTCTGGCTGTATCTGGAGTTGGTCCGGTCACAACGATGTGTTTAATGTTTGAATTTTTTACCTCTTGCATGAATTTGTTGATAGTTGTTTGGCTGGTATCACGCTTAAATCCAAATTCTTTTTTAATACTAATATTTTTATTTTTCGCCGCTTTATGCACTACCTTCTTAGCACCGAGCCCCCATGCATCTGTAGTATAAAAATAGGCTATTTCAGTTACATTGAAATGACTGGCAAGTTCTATCAGGTATCGGTCATATTCTTCGCTTGGAGTAACTACTCGAATAAACCAAGGAAAGTCATTTTTGATTGATAGGCTCGAAGCATTAGCTCCATTTGATATTACTGGTATTTCGTATTTTGAAGCTATTCTTGCAATCTCGACAGCTGGGCTACTGCAATCAGTTCCGGTCAAAATAAGGATATCTTTTTTAATAAGTGTTTCGGCCATTGAAGCTGCGTTACTAGGCCAGCAATGATAATCGATCAAATTTTCTGGGCTCATATTTAAACGATCATTATCACCGAGAAAGTCATTGTTATTAATGTTCTCAATCGCCATCAGTGCTGAGACACGAGCATAGTCTCCCCAATCAGCATACCTTCCATCATGATAATGATAGGTATATAGACCACCAAGCTCGAACTTTTCAGATAATGATGGTGACGCCAAGAATATGAAAAGGACCGTACATAGAATATTTCTTGATTTAGGATGTTTTTTAATCATAGTGCTAGGGATGATAGCATCATAAAAAAAGCCCGCATAATGCGGGCTTGATGTATTGCTTTAATGGTTATTTAAGGCTTCACACGATTTACAACGCCCATTACAACCAATGTTACAGCTGCTGCAGTATATACTGTACCCATTGCTCCTAAAATATCACCAATCATTGGTCCTATTGTAGGTATAGCATCTGCGCCACCGGCAACGCCACCAACATTCAATGCTGCTGCTGTTACTAGAACACGAACCGTATCACCTTCAGACATATACCAGCCAACCGCTAGGCCTAATACACATAAAATTAAAGCTTCTGATGGTAATGCTGCGAATGCAGATACTATTGCTACTGCTGCTGCAACTTGCTTTATTGTTTTTCCGACATCCATAATTATCCCCTTGTTAGGATTGTTGTTGAATCACAATTTAACGCTTTTCTACTACGAATTATCTAAATTATTTGTAGTACTTGTATCTGAGTGTAACAAAATCCTTAGGAATCTCTATAGAAAAACGATCTTTTTTACTATATATGGGAATAAAAGACCAAATTAATGGCATTAAAAGGAATTATTGGGCCTGATTGTTAAGAAATGTGAGGATTAATATTGTAAATTTGACCTTCTTATTACGTTATTTTTTTATTTATGAAAGTCGACAAATCATCCAAGGTGGGATGGTCAAATACGTTTTCGATATCAACTATGCCAGGATAAATTTCTTCAATTGCCATCATAATTTCAGCCAAGGTAAGTGAGCTAATACCAACTTCAAAAAGATTATCATTAGATTTAATTGTGAATTCTTTTGCATATTCATTGGTGATTAGTAATAGCTGATCTAAAATACTTTTATTATTGGAATTGCTAGTTAGTGATAGTTCAATTGGTGTATTAATTAGGACGTCGTTGAATTCTCCTTGTGTATAATTTTGAGCAAGTTTTAATCTTTGTAATTTTCCACTTGTGGTTTTAGGTATTCTTTTTATTGGAATGACATGATTGATTTCTAAGCCGATCTCTTGACTTATTATTCTACGAATTTGCTCTGCGATTGTTCGGAATACAGACAGATCACTTTTATATAATACAAAAATCAGTAACTCATCTGCCCCTGAATTTTGATTGATAACACCACAAGCAATAATTTTACCTAAGTCAAAATTTCCACCTCGGATAATAGTTTCTTCAATGTCTTGAGGATAGTAGTTTTGTCCGTTCACTATGATGATCTCTTTCTTGCGGCCAGTAATGATTAATTGGCCATCGATTATCACACCGCAATCGCCAGTATCGAGCCAGCCATCATTATTTTTTAGTTCTTTTGTTTTTCTAGCGTCGCGATAAATAGATTGAGCAATATTTAAACCCTTCGCTTGGATATTGCCTACATACTCATCTGGGAGAAGATTGTTATCTTTATCCGTGATTCTGAAGTTACAGTCTCGAATCGCCACTCCATGCTTAACAAATGAAACTGCATTATCATCATTTGCGGTCCTTTTACATTGCTCTCCATGATTAAGGAATTGCCTATCAAGATCAATGTATTCGAAATGACTGCCTGCTTTAGGAAAGCATACTCCCAAGGTTGCTTCAGCCAACCCGTAGACCGGAAACATACTTTCTGCTTTAAGATTAAAGACTTTCATAGCGGTTAAAAACTCATCACAAATAGCTACAGAAATCGACTCTGCACCATTTATTAGCATTCTAACGCATGATAAATCTAAGTTTTCAAGAGGCTTTCTTTTAAATACTTTAAGGAAATGTTTATAACCAAAATTAGGTGAAGTTAAGATTGAGGCACGATATTCATTGACTTTTGTTAACCAAAGTAACGGCCTCCTTATAAAGAGATCGGTATCCATTATATGATGATCCAGCCCTGCCGATAGTAAGGTCATATGTGTACCTATTAGTCCCATATCATGAGTCAACGGCATCCAACTTAACCCGATATCATTTGATGTGAGTTCTAATCCTTCTGCGATTGCAAAGATATTAGATGTAAGATTTGCGTGTGTCAGAACGACGCCTCTCGGTTCTGAGGTCGAGCCAGAGGAATATTGCACAAAAGCAATATCTTCGTTACTTATGTTATGAATAACTCCTTTATCTACTGCAGCATAATCAGTGAGAGCGTTATCAATGATTGGCTTGCAATCTAAATGCACGGCTTCTGTCTTTATAAAAATTTTTAATCTTTCTTTAACTTTTTCATCAGTAACAAGATTAGGGTTTTTTAAATTGAATATTATCTTTAATATTTTACTGCGATGCTCATTGCTGATACCAACGGCCAACGGTATTGGGATAATCCCACCCAAAATTGCAGCCCAGAAAGTAACAAGGAATTTCACATTGGACTTTGTACAGATTATTAGTTCATCGCCTGGTTTCATCCCTTTTGATTGTAAGTACCCGAGGCAATATTCTGCTTTTTCACAAAAATCATTAAATGAGATCGACCGTTCAGTTGAATTAACGTCAATAAAATTGATATGACCGAGCTTGTTTTTTTGATCAAAAAAGAGATCAATAAGCGTGTGGTATTTTTTTAATACATTCATTTATCTGGGTTCGAGCTGTAAAGATATATCATTGCTAGACCTGAGATTAATACCTAAATTTAATTGTGGTTTGTTATCTTGAGTATGAACTATACGGTATTTATTAATAAGGTAGCCTAAATGAATTTTCATTTCTAGAAATGAAAAATACTCACCTAAACAACGCCTAGGGCCAAGTGAAAATGGAAAATATGCGGAGTTGATTTTTTTTGCCTCACTTCTTTGGTTAAATCTTTCTGGGTTGAATTTGTCATGATTGTTCCAGAACTGTTTACTGCGATGCAATATGTATGGCGAAATAAATAAATTAGAATTAATTGGAATTTCATATCCCTCAAGGACGTCATCATTGGTTGTTTTTCTAGAAAATAGCCATACTGGTGGATACAACCTTAAGGTCTCCTCTAAAATTGCTTGGGTGTAACTCATTGAATTGATTGTTTCGATATTCAGAGTATTCAGGTCAGTAAAAATGGGCTTCGCTTCTTGATATAATTTCTCTTCTTCATCTTTATGGGTAGAAAGTAAATACCAAGCCCAATTCAGTGTTCCAGCCGAAGTTTCATAACCCGCTACAATCAGAGTAATAATTTCATCAATTAACTCTACATCAGTAAATTTATTACCAGATTTATCTTCGGCTTTTAAATACATTGATAAAAAGTCGTAATTTGTGGCTTCTCTCTTAAGCTGCCTCCTATTTGTAATTATTGATAATATGTGATTACGTAAATTTCTCATTTTCATTACTACCGATAAGTCTCTGGTTGAATCTTTACTCAAGAAAGCAAATGGGTTTTCATTTCCCTTATCAATAAGAACATCATAATCTTCACCAAATATTGATTTTAGAATCAATTCAAGTGCAAACTCACTCATTTCTTCGGTAATATTAATGAGCTGATTTTTTGTTATTAATTTATCCCATAGTAATGCTCTATTTTGTGAACAAACTAGCATTTGTTGGACTAGTTTATGAATATTTTGTCTGGCAAAAGTTGGTTGAATCATAGTTCTGGCTCTTCGCCATGTTTCACCATCACTAACAATAAGACCATTGCCCAGTAACATTTTTATTCTTTCAAAACCGGGTCCTTTTTTGTAATTAGAGTGATTTTTTACTAATAACGCCTTTATTAAAGTAGGATCATTTATAAAATAAGAAGGAGTATTCTTATTTGAATTGATTTTAAAGATATCCCCATATTGCTGCTGTAGATTTATTAATTGACTTAAAGTTGCTGCATTAACATCAATGTCCATTTTTAAATTTGAGACTTGTGGGCAAGATTTAATTTTAAGAGATTTTTTCATGGACTATGTAAAGTCAATTATAATAGTAAAACTAATGTTACCTTGAGAGCTCAATCACTGAAACTGATAATTTAATTATGAAAGATTATTGTGTAAATAATGACTGAAAATAATAAAGAAAATTTAACTTCGCCCTCCTCTTATCATGGGAAGCGTCAATTATCATTAGGCCGACGCGCTTATTATTTCCTTGGCCTGCCCATTTTGAAGGGTCTAATATTTGCCATGACCCTTACTTACAAGGTTAAAACAATAAGGGGTCATAAAGTTATTGAAGACCTTATATCTAACAAGCAAACTTCTGCGCCTTGTTATTGGCATGAGCACAGTTTTGTTTGCCTAACTCTAATTTCCAAATGGTTGAAAAATGGATTTAATGGAGGGTTTATTGTTTCCCCTTCTGTAGATGGTGAGGTGCCTGCTAAAATTGCACATTCTTGGGGCGCGCATGTAATTAGAGGTTCGGCTGTTAGAACTGGAGCTGCTGCAATGATGGATATTCAAAAAATTATGAAACAAGGTGTATCAATTGTGACTGCAGCAGATGGTCCACTTGGGCCAAAATATGAATTTAAGATCGGTGTGGCACTGATGTCAAAAATAGGTTCAGCGCCTATTATTCCAGTTTCCTGTGCGTCTGATCGTGCCTGGAGGTTAAATCGTTGGGATAATTTTATGATTCCAAAACCATTCTCACAAGTAGTAATAGCCGTTGGCAAGCCATATCATATTCCAAAAAAATGTTCTTTAATTGAGCTAGAAGAACATCGACATCAAATTCAAGATGAAATGAATAATCTTATGAATGAGGCAAAAGGATATTTACTAAATGATAAGTAATAGAAAAATTATTCAGAGGAACATCTTTTCTGATGTTTGTTTTTTTATAATATTTTCATGCTTATGCGTAAATGCATTAGGTGAAGAGTTGATTGAACTTAAACCTCATGAAGCTAATTATGACGTCAGCATAAAAGGTTTTACCGGAGAATTAAAAACGTCTTTAAGAAATACCGATGCATTTAAATATCATGCAGAGGATAAAATTAAAACTACGGGGCTGGCAGGTATTTTCCTCAAAGGTGCTGTCATTTCAACGGCTGAATTTTTTATACAGAATGATAAACTTAAACCGCATCATTTTTATTCTAAAGATACTATTTCAAAAGAAAAAAAAGAACTAACGCTTAATTTCGATTGGACGCTCAATCAGGTAAGCATAAAAGAAAATGACCTGGACTCAGCTATGCCTATAAATGACAGCATAAAAGATCGTATTACACTGAAATATGCATTAATGACAGACCTCATAAATAATCGACTTTCAAGTCAATACAGTCTCTATGAGGGTGATAAAATAAAGAAAATTGAAACTACAAATCTTGGTTTTAAAATAATTACTCTCGATCACGGTGAATACAGAGCTGTCGGTATTCGAAATCAAGCTTTAGGCTCATCAAAATTATCTATCTTATGGTGCGCTGAAGAATTGGGCTTTCTACCTGTATTGATAGAGCAATATCGTAATAATAAGTTATGGATGAGCGCTAGTTTAATTAGTTATAAAGAGATTATTTAATTTTTTCTTATATAGGTTTGGAGCACCTTAATTTCATTTAAATCTTTATCTCTAAATATCAATAATCTTTCTAGCTTTTCTTCATTTACTAATAACTTATATTCTTCTGTTATTTTCATACCATATTCATCAAGAGTCTCTATTCGATAAACACTTTTACCCTTGATCCATCCGGATGATCTTCTCGCTTTTACATTACCTAAAACAATTGTTTTTAGCTCACCAAAACTATATTCCTCAACAATTGATCGGTCAAAATTGATATAAAGAGAATATTTTGTTTGGGTGACTTTAATTTTTTGAGTATTTTCAAAAAATAGATGCGCTACTCCACGAGAATTTTTCTTTATCTTTGGTGTGCTCTTGCCATCGAACACGCCTGTAGTTTTGATACCACGATAAATGACACCATTGGTCTTATTAATAGCTGTAGCAATTATTTTTTTATTCTCATTAAAATTACCAAAAAAAACCCAGTTGCCATTAAGGTCAGTTTCTGGAGAGGATTTAATATCATACTTGTCAAGCTCCTCAAGAGTGACACATCCAAATAAACTAAACGTTAACAACAGATAATGAAACATGATTTTTTTATGCACTTTGGTCGGTCTCTGAAATGAAATAAGTGATACCATCATAATATAATAATTTTAGATTTAATTTTTTATCTAAACACATCGTTATTTAAATTTAATACTGCAACTAAAATGAATACACAAGAAAATGTGAGCTCAACATGGACTGGAGAGTTACAAGAATCAAGTAAAATACCCAGTAAAGCTGATGTTGTCATAATTGGTGGTGGAATTGTTGGTATCTCAGCTGCTTATTACTTGGCAAAAGAAGGAATAGATGTCTGTCTGTGCGAGAAAGGATACATATCAGGCGAACAATCCAGTCGAAATTGGGGTTGGGTGAGAGTTCAAGGGAGAGATGAGCGAGAAATACCAATGATGCTTAAAAGCCTCGATATTTGGCGCAATTTATCAGTCGAGTTAGGTGAAGATATTGGTTATCGAGAGGATGGATGCCTTTATACCGCATATACAAATAAGGAGCTCAATGACTATCAATCTTGGATCGACTTAGCTAAAGCATACAATATAGAAACCGCTTTTATTGAGGGTGAGGAATTAAAAAAAGAAGCTGGTGCTGCTTCGAGCAATTGGGTTGGTGGTATTATTACAAGAACGGACGGAAGAGCTGAACCACAAAAAACATCTTTAGCTATCTCACGTGGAGCAGAAAGATATGGAGCTACTATACTGACTAGTTGTGCTGTCCGAGGTCTTGAGACTTCATCGGGTAAGGTATCAGCAGTGGTCACTGAACATGGCACAATCACTACATCGACCGTGTTATGTGCTGCTGGAGCCTGGTCCTCATTATTTTGTGGTTCAATTGGAGTCAATGTCCCGCAACTACGAGTACGCGGTACTGTCGCGAGGACGAATGCAATAGATACTCCAATCAAAGGAAATATATGGGATAAAAATATTGGAATTAGGAAACGAAATGATGGTGGTTATACAATAGCACATGGCTCTGTCTTGGATCACTCGATAACCCCCAACACATTTAAGTATGCCCCTAAATATTTACGTGCATTATGGAAAGAATTTAATGCATTGAGGCTTTCGGTTGGTAAGGATTTTTTTGATGAGCTAAAAATGCCAAAGCAGTGGAAATTAGATGAACAGTCACCATTTGAACGTACCAGAGTACTTAATCCGCCGCCAAATAAATCTGTTATTCATGAGATTGAGTCTAATCTTAGAGTGATATTTCCAGAATTAAAGAATGCAAAAATTATAGAAAGTTGGGCTGGAATGGTTGAAACTACTCCCGATGTTGTCCCAATAATATCTGAAATAAGCAACATCCCTGGTTTTTATATTGGAACGGGTTTTAGTGGTCATGGTTTTGGGATTGGTCCAGGCGCTGGCGAAGCCATCGCCAGAATGATTCAAAATAAAGACAATATTGACTTAGCGCCATTTAAGTTAGAGCGTTTCTTTGATGGTACGCCAATTCGCCCTAACTCTACTATTTAGTATAAATAGATAGTAAATATCAAATAAAACAGTACTTTAAATGTTATAAGTAATTCTATTTATAATATTGTATTATGTAGTCAACCAGCATCATGCCCATATAAAAGAATAAAAATGCTGCGATTAAAGTTCCAAATAAATACATAAATGATTGAAAATATTGCTCAGCTATATGGAAATTGTTTATTTCAAAAATAAGTGCCGACAAAGTGGTAAATGAGCCGCAAAATCCAACAGCAAATAACAATCTATTTTGTTCGATAATAATATTATTAGTTGATTCTGAAGATAAATTGAATACCAATTGAAAAATCACACCCATTAAAAAACAGCCAATAGTATTTGATAGCAAGGTACCTGCAATTGCGAGTGAATTGTAATGGGAGGATACGACGGTCAATGCATATCTGGACATGGCACCAAGAGCACCGCCAAGACCAACTAAGAAGAATGAATAGACGGAGTTTTGCATCATTTTATAAACTTAGTTTTTGCTGAGTTGTATTCATCAAAAAGATTTACCACGAGATCTTTCACAGAAGAAATGTCGTTCATTGTGCCTACGCCCTGTCCTGCCCCCCAGATGTCTTTCCAAGCCTTGCTTTTGATGATATCTCCAGAACCAAAGTTCATTTTTTGTTTATCGCCATCATTCAATAATTCTGGATCTAATCCTGCATTGGTAATACTGCCCTTCAAATAACTACCATGAACACCGGTAAACAATGATGAGTAAACAATATCATCAGCGTTACTCGCCACTATCATTTCTTTGTATTCATTGACTGCATTGGCTTCATTTGTAGCAATAAATCTCGTTCCAAAATACGCAAGATCGGCACCTATACACTGAGCCGCAAGAATATCTTGTCCGCAACTCATGCTGCCAGAAAGAATTATAAGGCCATCATAAATAGCTCTAATTTCTTTTACTAGCGCAAATGGGCTTAAGGTGCCAGCATGCCCGCCTGCTCCAGCACATACCGCAATAACTCCATCAACTCCTTGATCGATTGCTTTTTTTGCATGTTTGATATTGATGACATCATGAAAAACTAAACCGCCATAACCGTGAACGGCTTCCACCACTTGGGCTGGAGGTCTTAGACTCGTAATAACAATGGGGACTTTGTGTTTTACACAAAGCTCCATATCATGCATTAGCCGATCATTGCTTTGATGAACAATTTGATTTACCGCAAAAGGCGCAACTAGAGTGTTCGGATTGCTTTCTTGGTAATCTTTTAACTCTTCGGTAATTCTAGTTAACCATTCGTCTAGGATTTCTTTAGGCCTAGCATTTAACGCAGGGAATGAACCAATTATTCCAGCTTTACATTGCTCGATAACCAACTCTGGTCCCGAAACAATGAACAACGGCGCCCCAATTAACGGAAGTTTAAGTGCGCTGAGAAATGTTTTATTATCTTTCATAAAAACCCTTATATAAGCATGAATTTTGCATCACATTCTGCAATCATTTCATCATTACTGCATAATTTAGCCTCAGCCTTTAGTGTAATTAAGCGTCTTTTCTGAGAAACGATCCAGCCAGTTAATTGTATCTTTTGATCTTTATGGAGAGGCGCTCTGTATCGAATTTCACATTTTGCTGTAAAGGCCTTGATCTTTCTTAAAAATAATACGTTTGCCATAACATCATCTAAAGCTGTAAATATTATTCCACCATGAACTGTGTTTTCATAACCAACATGATTTTCATTGGGCTTGAAATAACCAATACATTGATCCTCTTCATTTAAATCAAATTTTATGTGAAGACCTATGGGATTATTTATACCGCATGCAAAGCACATTGTTGCATCATCAAATATAGCTACTGTCATATCATTGCCTTGGTTTATTTTGTTACTTTATATTTAAAACTATATCTTTATCGTCAATTGTACTTATTGTTTTGGCGTCCAAATAGTTACCGTTTCGATCCAATGGCTCACCGGACAATGAGATCCTAGCAATAAACTCAATTGTTTCAAAGTTACTGAGTCTCATGCCAGGAATCATGATGGCTGAGTTATCAATTGTTGTTATACCTGATAATACTTCTTTACGAATAACGGCTATCGGGGGCGACGGTTTTAATGGATCTCTGGCAATGATATACAGTACTTTCGCGGGGTAATTTTTAAGCTTCATTATAATTTCATCGCTGATATTTACTTCGATAAAAAAAGCATCACTTGCCGTTTGCGTTGATATTTCATTATTTTCCCTTCGCCATTCTTTGATTTTCTCTTCTAGTATATTTCTAATATCAGCTGGAGGTGAAAGCGCCAGTAATCGCTCCCATCTTTCTGCCGCAAGTATTGGTTTTCCTGTGCTCACGGCAGCAATTCCACCATAGAAAAGACTTTTAGTATTATATTTATCAAGTTGGAGAGCTTTTTCGAGTACTTCGTTGGCTTTTTCCGTGTAATTCGTATTGCCGGACTGAATTATTGATTCACCAAAATCTGCGAATGTCGAAGCTACACTGGCACCTTCTAAAGTGATTACACGCTCATAAACATCAAATGCATTTGAGAATTGTTTTTGAGACGAATAAGTACTTGCCAATATTTTCCAGCCTTCAAGATCTTCTGGGTCTGCAGCTAAGCGACTTTCTAATGACTCAATAATTGCTTCTATGCTTGGATTGGATGGTTGCTCATTAACAATCCTGGGGCTACCTATTAAATAGTAAATCATTGAGCTAGCAACACAGATAAAAATTAATGATAATAAGATATGCGGAGATATTTTTGATTTATTTTTTATTCCAGGAATTATGATGAAAGCACCGGCAATCAATATCATCAGAAAGAAAAATAGCCAAAGCATATTAAAGACTAACCATTATTAAATTTTGAAGGTTGAGAAATTTTTGTTCTTATTATTTTGATCGTCATAAATAACCCTATTAATAAAAAGAAAGCTGGGGCCAGCCAGAGGAAAATACGGCCACCACTGAATCTAGGCCTGTAAAGCACGAATTCGCCATACCTATCTACCAAATAATTGGCAATTTCTTTGTCTGTTTTACCTATGGACAACAATCTTTTAATTTCATTTCGTAAATCAACAGCTAAAAATACATTTGAGCTTTTAATTGATTGGTTTTGACATACTAAGCACCGAACTTCAGCGATAATAGTTTCATATCTTGCTTGTAATTGCTTGTCCTCAAAAGCTGGACCATTGTCAATACAGTGGCCAATAGATGCTAGTGTTGACAATAGAAGTAATGTTATCAGTCTCATTATTGAGTCGCCGTTATAAGTGGTTTGAAATCAATATTCCAGTCTTCTTCTGTCAGAGGTCCTAAGTGTTTATGTATAATAATACCATTAGAGTTAATTAAAAATGTTTCGGGTGCTCCGTAGACGCCCCAATCGATAGCTGTGCGACCCAGTTTATCCTCAATGGTTAATTCATAAGGATTACCTAATTTAACCAACCAGTTTAATGCGTCAGCTCTGTTGTCCCGCCAATTCAAACCTACCATTGCTATCTCTTTTCGTTTGGATAGATTCATTAAGAACTGATGTTCTTCTCGACAACCAACGCACCAAGTAGCCCAAACATTAAATAATACAAACCTTCCATTGATACTTTTTTGATCAATCGTTATAGATGGATCTATAAGTGATGGCAATACAAATGAAGGCGTTGTTTTACCAATCAATGGAGATGGCAGTTCAGATTTATTTCTGTTTAAGCCCACGAAAAATATTGGGAGCATGATCACAAAGATAATTATGGGAGCGTAATATTTTGTCATGACTAAATAAATCTCATGAGGTAACTGATTTAGGCCTTCTATACCTTCTGTCTGTAATGGCTACTAAGCCGCCCATCGCCATAATAAAACACCCAAACCATATCCATCTAATCATTGGCTTATATTGTATTCGAATACTCCAAGACCCATCACCCAGATCCTCACCGAGAGCTACAAATAAGTCTCGATTCCAACCGGCCATGATTCCAGCTTCTGTCATGGGGCTTTTTTGCACACGATAGGTTCTTTTTTGTGGACGAAGTTGGGTCAAAAAATCACCGTCTTTATAAATATCAATTTCTGCTTCCACGGCTTCATAATTTGGGCCGTTAATATTTTTCAAGCCTCGAAGTTGATATTGGTAACCCGCTACGAATATAGACTCACCAGGGCTTAAGCGTTGATCTGATTCAATATTAAATGCAGAAACTATGGTCACACCAAAAACAAAACACCCAAGACCGAGATGTGCCAATGTCATTCCAAATATAGACCGAT